>NZJL01000052.1 GCA_002692165.1 Porticoccaceae bacterium | reverse complement strand
GTTGGTGCGAAAACCAACGCATATAAGAGCGACCAAGCCAGAACAGCAAAAACGGTGGCAGGAAGATATGACATAAACTGTCCCGCGACACCTGGCCAAAATAATAATGGCAAAAAAGCGGCCAGCGTGGTGCCTATAGATGCCGTAACCGGGAGCGCCATGCGACCAACAGCGTTGCGAAAAGCCTCTTTTGGCGAAAGGCCCTCGGCGGCCTGGGTGTTAGCGAATTCAACTATCACAATAGCGCCATCAATAAGCATCCCGAGTGACAAAAGAAGTCCAAACATGATCATAAAATTATAGGTATAACCTAGAATCGAAATTATGATAATCGACCCGAGGACACAGAATGGGATCCCTAGGCTGACCAAAAAGCCAGCTTTAACTCCCAAGGTAGCAACCACCAAAATCAAAACCAAACTCATCGCAGTTAAAATATTTCCCGACAATTCATCCACCATCGACTTTGCGTGAAAGGAATTGTCAAAGATAAAGTCAATCGCTATTTCTTTTGAAAAATTAGCGCTCTCCCGTTCCACTAACTCACGGACGGACTCAACCATTTCAATAGAATTAGTACCAGTGCGCCTTGACACATAGATTGACATAGTCTGTTGCCCGTTGAGCGAGCTGAAGCTGCTTGCATCCTTAAAAGTGCGACGAATCGACGCAATGTCCCCCAAAGTCACAACGCCATTTGCGCTGCTTCTTATAGGCAATAGTTTTATATCTTCCGCTTTTTCAATTAGTGCCGGCACTATAATGTTAAAACGTCCAGCCCCGGATTCCATATCGCCCGCAGGAACTAACAAATTATTTCTTGCGACAAGGTCAAGCACCTCGTCCATCGTTATTCTGTAATGCTGTAAACTCCGGGAATTGAGAATTACTTCGACGACCTTATCTCTATCGCCATATATTTTAGCCTCCATTACGGCAGGAATTTTTTCGATTTGTTTCTGGAGGTAGTCAGACATTCGAGCAAGCTCTCTCTCTGATACCCGCTCACCAGACAAGGCCACCACCACGTCGGGCTCGCCGACAGCTGTCAGTTGATCAACCACCGGTTGTTCAGTATCAGCCGGGAAATCCGCGCTTGCCCTGTCGACGGCTTCGCGTAAATCCGAAATTGAACTTTTGACGTTTTGTTCGGCATCGAACTCAACGACAATGTACACAGCACTTTGACGCGCGGTAGAGACAACCTCCTTGAGACCCTCGAGCGTTTTGAGTTCCTTTTCAATTGGTCTGACAAGCAGCCGGATCCCATCGTCAGGGGAAATGCCATGATGGATAACACGCACCATAGCCACCGGCACATCGACCGCGGGTTCTGTCTCTACCGGTAAGTTAGCCCGTGACACAAACCCGGCAAACAGAACCAAGGCCATAATTGAAAGGGTAACCCGAGGATTGTCAATAAGAGTAAATATGAATCTCAAGAGTCAGATCTTCACTGTTGTTTTAACGTTTCGGTGGATTCAACAAAGACTGGAACCACGTTTTCACCGGCGGCAACATAATTCTGACCCATTGTTATAAGAGCACTTCGTTCCGGCAAACCACTGACCCAAATACCGTTCTCATTTGCACCCAATTGCTTTACATTAATGTTTTTTATTTGGTTGCNGTNAGAGAGAATTTTTACCATCGTGTCACCGCCGTCATCCAGCAGCAGGACTGACGCTGGGATTAAATGCGCCACAACGGCTTCAGTCTCGGCGGCTAACGTACCTGCGATGCCAGCCCGCAATATACCGCCACTATTCTTTACTTTCGCCTCAAGTCTATAAGTCTGAGTCAGAATATCTGCGGTAGCCGCTAGATAAGTGATTAAAGCGCTATCAATTACGCCGCCGCTATAAATGAATTGCGCCCGCTGCCCTAACCTTAATTGAGTGATATCTGCGGCTGAAACCTGCGCAGTAATTAGCATCGGGTCCAGCTCTACAACGGTCGCACAAATCTGTCCTGCTTGCACATAGTCGCCGATTTCGAGAGGCCGATCCTCAATCACCCCAGAAAAGGGAGCTAGCATTTGCAATTTTTTTACTTGGTAGTTTGTCTTGCTCAGGTGAGCTTTAGCAGCTTCGAGATTTGCTCTAGATGTGGCGATAGCCAATTCAGATTGGACACCTTTTTGTTTTAGACTTAGGGCGCCTGTGTATTTAAGTTCGGCTTGTGCAACGGCGGCTTCGGCACTGGCATTCGCGGCATGCCGATCTTGCGGATCTACACCGCAAATTGTTTCACCCGCAACAACTTCACTTCCTCGCTCAACAGGCAATGATAAAACCTGCCCAGACAACTCAGCTCTAATGTTAACGACTCGATTGGCTTTGGTTTTCGCTGGCACGGAAACCAATGGGTGATAAAACTGCTCAGTCACCCATGTCGCTTCCACCGGTGTAAGCGGCGCACGCTGGGTTTCATTTGTGGACGGGTCTGGATCTTTGGGCCACCAGATGGCACTTGAAAGCCATAAAAATATGGCCACAGCCATTATTAACGAGATACGAATATTTCGGTTCAAAGAGATAACCTTGTCAATGTTTTGTTACCCCTATACGCCCGTTATCTCTATCAGGGACTTAAATAAAAATTAAATACTGAGTAAAGGTGCTATTACCAAACTCACAATGGCCATCACGTTAATGAGAATATTCATGGACGGACCTGATGTGTCTTTAAAGGGGTCTCCAACTGTATCTCCAACCACTACTGCAGCATGTGTATCAGAGCCCTTGCCTCCTAGGTGACCCTTTTCAACATATTTCTTTGCATTATCCCAGGCTCCCCCGGCGTTAGCCATCATAAGCGCCAGGCTCACGCAGCAGAGCAAACCGCCCGCCAACATACCACCCAGCGCTTCTGCGCCCAAACCTAAGCCAATGATTACTGGCATAGATACTGCTATGACACCGGGCAACATCATCTTCTTGAGAGCTGCTTCTGTAGCTATTTCTACGCATCGCTCAGAGTCGGGATCCGCCGTTCCTTCCATCAGGCCGGTAATCTCACGAAATTGCCTTCTGATCTCATTGATCATTTCAAATGCGGCGTCACCAACTGCAGTCATAGTGATGGAAGCAATAAGGAACGGAATACACGCGCCGATAAACATGCCCACCAAAACCACTGGCTGCGTGAGTGCCAGAGAGAATTCGGGGTTTTTAAGGGACACAACTTCAGAGTACGCCGAAATTATCGCAAGAGCCGCCAATGCAGCGGCTCCAATCGCAAAACCCTTGCCAATAGCCGCAGTGGTATTTCCCAACTCATCAAGTGAGTCGGTTATCTCTCTTACTTCCTCCCCCATGCCGGCCATCTCAGCAATACCCCCCGCGTTGTCGGCTACGGGACCATAGGCGTCTATCGCCATTGTGATGCCTACTGTTGCCAACATTCCAACCGCAGCTATCCCAACCCCATATACGCCGGCTAAATCCGTGGATAAGAAAATAACGGAAGCCAACACAATTATAGGGACCACCACGGATTGCATGCCAACAGCTAACCCAGAAATCATTACAGTGGCAGATCCGGTCTCCCCGGATTTAGCAATCTTTTGGATTGGCGCTCCTCCTGTATAGTATTCGGTAACTAGACCAATTAAGACGCCACCAGCAGCTCCACAAATGACGCACCACCAAACGTCTAATGACACTCCAGGAAGTGCTCCTATCAAAAAGTAAGCCATCCCGATAAAAATGATGGGTGCTAAAAGCGTTCCAGATCTGAGAGCGGCTGCAGGAGCGCTATTTGATTGCATCCTAACAACAAAAATTCCAATAATAGAAGCTATTAAACCTACTGATGCTAGTGCTAATGGAAGCAGCATCATGTCCTTGCTATTCAGAGTATAGGCTATGGCTATTGAGGCAATCATCGACCCACAATAAGACTCAAAAATATCGGAGCCCATACCAGCAACGTCACCGACATTATCACCAACATTATCTGCAATAACTCCAGGGTTTCGCGGATCATCCTCGGGTATACCCGCTTCAATTTTCCCTACTAAATCGGCGCCGACATCAGCGCTTTTAGTGAAAATGCCTCCCCCCACTCGAGAAAATAACGCCACAACAGAGGCCCCCATGCCGAATCCCTCCAGCGCATGCACATTTGACTCACTGAAAAAATAAAATAACGATCCCAGGCCAATTAGGCCCAGCGAAGCAACGCACAAGCCCATAACTGAACCGCCATAGAAAGATACTGACAATGCTGCCGAGGCTCCATCTGTTTGGGCCGCAGTTGCTGTTCTCACATTGGCTTTTGTAGCGGCATACATGCCGATGAAGCCTGCCAACGAAGAACAAGCCGCGCCCACCATTACTGCTATCGCAGATTCTGTGGACAGAAAGACACCCACCAGCACCACCAAAACAGCTACAAAAACCAATAAGTATTTATACTCCGTTTTCATAAAAGCTAATGCACCTGAATGGATTTGATCGCCGATCTTCTTGACGTTAGCGACACCATCTGGGTACCTCATGACGAGGCAATAAACTGCAAAGGCTATGATCATGCCAAAGGCCCCCAACAGTGGCGGTAGTAGTAAGATGTCCATAGTAATTCCTATTACGAAAGAGATTTATTTTTCCGAAAGAATTATAGCAAAAAAGAGGACTTGATCCCAAGTCATTCTATGTCAGACATAAAGTTGCATTAGCATGGCTTTTTGGCCGCTGACAGAATCTGGTAAGAGTATTTCATTCAGGTCTTCCTCCTCTTAGTCGAGATAACTAATTGGATCTATCGGCTTTCCATCTTGCCTTATCTCAAAATAGAGCACCCCCGATTGAGCTAGCTTAGATATAATTTGCATTCTAGTGACCACTTGTCCCTCAGCAACCAGGATGCTTTCATTTTGCGCATAAGCGCTGAGGAGTGAATCACTATGCTTGACTATTATCAACTTCCCGTAGCCCTTAAACCCTTCTCCCGCATAAACTACCTTTCCAGAGGAAAATGGGCGGACCGCAGATCTGCTGGTGCCTTTAATCTTAATACCCTTCTTTAACTTGTTAAGATTAAATTGATCAATAA
Organism: Porticoccaceae bacterium; assembly: GCA_002692165.1. GTDB lineage: Bacteria > Pseudomonadota > Gammaproteobacteria > Pseudomonadales > Porticoccaceae > TMED48. The sequence goes on along the minus strand of NZJL01000052.1, from coordinate 29,377 downwards.
TTTTTCCTTTAACAGGCCATTGCCAATTTATAGTCGTGAAATCTTTCGAAATGGTCTCGCTGATAGGACCAGTTTTAACCCTGTTCGACCCCTCTGTCTCGCCCCCAGTTGCAAAATCTTTAGACTTATCAATCCGTTTTCCGTTGATGCTCGTCTGAGTTCCTGCTTTTGCGTCTTTTATGGACTGAACCTTATCTGGATTTTTCTCCAACTCAAGCGAAAGCTGTAATGCTTGGCCGGGATTAATGCGGAAATTCGCGCCAATTTTGTTTACGCGAGCTAGATTTGCAACGTCCAAGTCATAACGCCACGCAATCGAATAGAGGGTCTCACCTTGCTGAACAATATGGGTCTTTATTTGCGCACTGGGGGGTATTTCTAAATTGGAAACAGGCGCTGTTTGAGATACACATCCCAAAAGAATAACAGCCAAAAAAAATGCCGAGAAAAATTTGAGAGCCATCACATTACCTCAAGCTTTTCTTTTGCTCGAGTTGTTCCCTGCATAATTTATGAGAGCAACGCAAAAAAAGCCAACCCAAGCCCACAACACGCAATACAGGACCTGAGGATCGGAATCAACTACCAAAGCATATTGATCAGGCCACAAATTTACTGAATTTCTGAGTATACCGCCTCCAAGTTCAGAAAAAATTGGTTGTTTCCAGGGCCAGATAGCGTCAAGGCTCCCAAGTAAAAAACCACACATAGTAACCAACACTGAACCCTCATGAGGCCTCAGTCTTGCAAGTAGTCGAGAAAAAGCCATCAGTCCGATAAGACCTCCAATTCCGAAAGTCGCTAGTACATCCAAATGTAGTTGATCCAGAGCCTGAATAATCGTTGAGTAGAGCCCCAACAAAACCAATATCAGAGTTCCGGATATCCCGGGAATTATCATTGCGCAAAAAGCCAACCAGCCCGAAAAGAATAGTCCCAAATAACCAGGCTCAATTACCATCAGGGGCGCACGCGAGAGAGCTAATGCAGCAAAAACACCACAACAAAAAAGGAGCCATTGGTACCACCTTGCAGGTCTGTTTTTTTTGATCAAGATGAAGAATGATCCAACCACAAGACCAAAGAAAAAAGACCACAAAAACATCTCATAAAAAGTAAGTAAATAATTAATAGCCTTGGCTAGAAACAAAATACTCGTAAGCATGCCGGCTAATAACGTGATCATGAAGTCACCATTTATCTGTCTCCACGCAACCGCGAATCCCTCTTGTGAGTAACTTCTCAGAGCGGTGCGGCCGATAGATTTTATGGCAAATATGAGTTCCCAGTAGATGCCCAGCACAAGCGCCATTGTTCCCCCAGAGACACCTGGAACCATATCAGCAGCGCCCATGGCCATGCCTTTAAGGTATAATACTAGCGAGAAGCGTTTCACTCAAAGTATCTCCCTGCAAGCTAGCTAGCGTGCCAAACCACCCAAAAGTGGGACAAACTTTACTTTGGCAATTATTTCTTCCTCAAACTCCTCGGTATCCCCTTGTCGCCTGAGCACGCGCAAATCTTGATGCCTCCCATCACCGACCGGGATCACCAAAGATCCATTTGTTGCTAGCTGTTTGAGCAACTCCGTTGGAATGACCTTTGGAGCTGCAGTTGTAATAATTCCGTCATATGGGGCGTGCTCCCTGAGACCAAAGCTCCCATCATAATGCTCGGCCACTACGCCTGTCATGCCAAGTCTCCTGAAACGGGTCTTGGCTAAGTCTAATAGCGGCCGAATCCGCTCCACGGTATAAACTTGGTCGACCAACTGCGCTAGGACAACAGTCTGATAACCTGACCCAGTACCAATTTCCAAAACTTTCCTTGGCGTTCCATTCGCGAGAAGCAGCTGCGTCATAAGCGCCACAACATAGGGCTGCGACAAAGTCTGTGAAAACCCGATCGGTAATGCAGTATCCTCGTACGCTCTGTGTGATAGCGCTTCGTCCAAAAAAATGTGGCGAGGAGTGATCCTAATGGTTTCAAGCACGGACTGATTGGTGATACCCTGTTCAGAAAGCCGCTCTATCAGACGTTCACGAGTACGCTGAGAGGTCATTCCCACCCCTGCCAGATCGATTGATTGCACTTTTGGACCTCATTTTAAAAAAGCGATAATGGTCAGAGGGCGCAAGCCATCCAAGCAGTTAATATATCATAGGGCTCGTTATTGGGGGCGATTTAATTGGGCTATCTCCCGCAGCACAACCGTCGCATAGCACCCCCGAGGAAGCTCAAATTTGATTGTTACAGTGTCACTCGATAGGTATTCATGGGAGAGCGCATGTGGCAGAACAACTAGTTTTCTGCGTTCTTGAGCTAAACCCGCATGTTCCAGGGCATAGCACCATTCTGACCAGTTGGCCAAAAGCCTAGATTCTTTAAGGAGCATGCATGAATCAGCTTTACTTCTTCCGCGACCCCACAATGGACCGGTTTGCGAGAATGGAAACGCTTCTCCGTTCAAATAGTCCTCAATATGATTAGCCAGAATCAGGTTAAATAACCACGATCGGGCCGCCGACAGGCAGAATCCAGAGCCCTGACGATTGCCTTTCAGTCGACCTCTTTTAATAAGTTTCTCTGCGTTAAACAGATTACTTGCATTGACTCCGAAACGTTGCTCCCCGAAATAATTAGGTACTCCCAATAAACCGATTTTATTTAAGCGGCTCCGAAAAACTTGTCTATCAAAATCGATTTCACGAAGAGTGATTTTGAAGGCATTCCCTTTGTGATCTCCACGTCGAAGTTTTTTTGAGTGTCGATCAATATTGAGCACATCAAATGTCTCATGTCTCAATTGATCTTTTCGAATGTGTCGTTTCGGTGAATATAGGCTAAACCATTGTGTAGTTTGCGCCAATCGATCTTTTAATCCGCAATAACCAACGTCGTTGACGGCAACACCCGCCAAATCGGCTAAGATTTTTGCTACCCAAGGGGTATTTTGGTTTCGTTTGCAAATCTCTACCACAAAATGTTCGCCAGTCCCAGTCAGTTCAAAACCAAGAATCTCTCTTACGTGAAAATCAGTCAAATTGGCACGTATCAATGCGCTCCCAATCAACCCATTCATTCTGGGCAAACTACCGAAGTCAAATCTCGCAAGCATATTCATATGCCAAAGAAACAATTTATCGACAGGATCATCTGGGCACCAAGATAACCACGGAGTGACATCCAATACCCTCGCCGCGTCCAATAAAGCCAAGCCTTTCCGAAGTGGTCGCCTTCACGCTAATTTGATTCAAATTCGATGATAGGTCCTTCGCGAGGCATTCACGCATGGAAAAATTATGCGGCGCCAAGCTAGGTGTTTCCGCGATTACAGTAATATCCGCATTACCTAATACGTATTTTTTGGAAGACATCATATCTGCGGCGTACTTCAGGAACATACGACTGTTGAGGTCCTTATTAGAGGAAGCTGTGTCAGGGAAGTGAGTGCCAATATCACCAAGGCAAAGTGCTCCCAAGATTGCATCAACGAGGGAGTGAATAACCACGTCTCCATCCGAGTGCGCGATCAGCGAGTGGGTATGTGGAATCTTTACCCCACCCAAAACAACCTGAGAGCCAGGGCCAAAGGCATGGACATCATATCCATGACCTATGCGCATTATAACCTTTCCTGAGAACTAAGAATCGCCTCGGCAACGGCCAGATCTTCAGGATGTGTTATTTTGATATTGTCATGACGGCCATCGGCGAACAAAACAGGCCGGCCAAACCACTCTAGGGCAGAGGCTTCATCAGACGGTGAGGATGAATTTTCGGAGGCTGACTCGAGCGCTCTGTGCAGTTCACCGAAACGAAAAATCTGGGGTGTCTGAGCCAGTCTCATGGAATCTCGGTTTTTTGTGCGAATTATGATCCCATCTGAACCGACGAGCTTAACGGTATCCACGATCGAGCTAGTCAATATTCCACCAACTGGATGATCTCTGACGCAATCGATAAGTTTCATGATACATTCAATGGTAACGCAGGGCCTAACGATATCGTGAACCAATATCCAGTCCTTCTCATTCGCGACTAACGACAATGATTTGAGTCCATTCAAAACCGAGTCAGTTCTCTCTTTACCGCCCTTGATAAGCTCAACACGGTCTTCACTGCAGGCATCTACATCTCGCCAACCAGGATCCTCGGGATCACATGGGACAATTAAGCGCTCGATCGATGGCACTCTGAGCAGACGAGCCAAACACTGTTGAGCCACGGTTTGTCCATGAAGTCGAGAAAACTGCTTGGGGATTCGATCGGAGAAACGTATCCCTCTTCCTGCGGCAGGAACTATACCCCACATGCGCGACGGGCCCAACAGACTATCCTTCTCCAATAAAACTAGCGTTCATTCGAAGATTCCTGATCCTGAAGTTCAGAAACAAAAAAGAAAGTTTCTCCACTCCTTATCATACCAAGTTCTTCTCTCGCTTTCTCTTCAATCAGTTGGCGGCCTATTTTCAAACCCATGATCTCTTGAGCAATCTGTTTGTTTCGTTTCTCGAGTTCTTCATTCTCAATTTGCTTGATAGTCAATAGCTCTTCAATTTGAGCCTTTTTAGTTACGCTGTTATCTCCGAACCATAATTGCCATTGCAATACAAACAGTAATGACACTAAAAATGTCAAAAGCAACTTCCTCACTAAAGCCGCCTCGGGGGCATTTGTTTGGTCACTTACATCTCCCTCCTAGCAAAATTCGCCCCGACCCAGATAAGGAGCTCGCTCCCTGCCTAACTCGGCTTCAATTCGCAGTAGACGATTGTACTTTGAGACTCGATCTGACCGGCACAGTGAACCTGTCTTGATCTGACCAGCAGCGGCACCAACTGCTAAATCCGCTATCGTAGAATCCTCCGTCTCTCCAGAGCGGTGAGACACTATTACCTTATAGCCGGCGCTTTTCGCAATTGAGATTGCATCTAAAGTTTCCGTCAGTGTTCCAATCTGATTTAACTTGATCAAGATTGCATTCGCTATACCTCGGTCAATGCCATACCGAAGGATTCGTGGATTTGTAACAAAAAGGTCATCTCCAACCAATTGAATGTGCCCACCAAGTCTTTCAGTTTGGTATTCCCAACCTTGCCAGTCAGACTCATCCAGACCGTCCTCGATTGAGCGAATTGGATAGTTGTCAACCAAATCAGCAAGGTAATCAGTAAATCCGACCGAATTAAAAACTTTGTCTTCACCGCTCAACCGATATTTTCCGTTCAGATAGAATTCGGATGCAGCGCAATCGAGCGCTAACGTAAGGTCTTGGCCCATTTGATAGCGCGTTGAATTTACAGCTTTTTGTATCATTGTCAATGCTTTGGCATTCGATTCTAAGTTCGGGGCGAAGCCTCCCTCATCACCGACTGAGGTGCTAAAACCTTGAACATTAAGTGTGCTTTTCAGAGCATGGAACACTTCAGCACCCATTTGAACAGCTTCAGCAAAGCTCGCTGCTGAAACCGGCTGAACCATAAACTCTTGGATGTCAATGTTATTGTCAGCGTGTTCACCTCCATTTAATATGTTCATCATAGGCACCGGCATTCTATAACTATCTGTGTGGCCACTGAGGTCTGCTATGTGCGCATACAGCGGTAACGCTTTGGTCTCGGCAGCCGCTTTTGATACAGCCAGTGATACAGCCAGTATTGCATTAGCGCCAAATTTAGCTTTATTCTCGGTACCGTCTGCCTTAATCATTATCTCATCGACTAACTTTTGATCGGTTGCATCAACCCCAATCAATAAATCTTTTATCTCACCGTTTACATGGTTAATTGCGTTCAGCACACCTTTTCCCAAATATCGCAGAGGATCCTTGTCCCTCAATTCCAAAGCCTCTCGCGAACCGGTAGAAGCACCAGAGGGTGAAAGTGCTATACCTGAAGACCCGTCAGTGAGAAAGACCTCAGCTCTAACAGTCGGATTTCCTCTAGAATCAAGCATTTCATAGGCTTCAATATTAACAATATCTGACATTATGCCTGCTGTCCTTCTTCTCAAAAGCGTGAAAAAAATCTATCCGTTCATCAATAATAAAGGTTAGTTAGTTACTAATTACCAAATTCGAGAACGACTTTGTCAACGCGTCTAGGGCTTTCATTTGTGTTAAAAACGGCTCTAATTTATCAAGAGGCAGCGCGCTAGGCCCATCGCACTTCGCTTTATCCGGTTCGGGATGTCCTTCTAAAAACAGCCCAGCTATTCCAACCGCCAAACCAGCTCTCGCAAGCTCGACAACTTGTTGGCGACGCCCACCGGAATGCCCAGAAAATGGATCTCGACGCTGGAGAGAATGTGTAACATCAAAGATTAACGGCAAACCTCCACTCACTTGCTTCATAACGGAAAATCCGAGCATATCGACGACCAAATTATCATAGCCATGACAGACCCCTCTCTCGCATAGCAACAGTCTATCGTTACCATAAGCTCTAAATTTTTCGACGACGTTAATGATTTGCTCCGGACTCAGAAACTGTGGCTTTTTGATATTAATAACGGATTCTGATTCCGCCATGGCTTGAACCAGATCGGTTTGCCTCGCCAAAAATGCAGGGAGCTGAATAACATCACATACCTCCGCGACAGGTTTGATTTGATTTATTTGATGAACATCAGTTATGAGGGGACAACCAAAGGTCTGTTTAATTTCGTTCAGTACTTCGAGCCCATGCTCCAAGCCAGGCCCCCTATACGAGCCATGAGATGAACGATTTGCTTTATCAAATGATGCTTTGAAAACAAACGGAATTCCTAGCTTCTCGGTCACTTTAATGTAAGTTTCGGCCACTTGCATAGCTGTGTCACGAGACTCTATAACATTCATTCCCCCAAAAAGGACGAATGGCAACTCATTACCTATTTGAAACTTACCAATAGTTAGTAGGTCGTTGGCTGGCATTATCATACCTCACGACGCTCATTGAAAGCTTTCGCCGCCTTGATGAAATCGGAAAACAATGGGTGTCCGTCCCGAGGTGTGGAAGTAAATTCAGGGTGGAATTGACTTGCAAAAAACCAAGGATGGTCGGGTAACTCGATTGTTTCAACCAACGTTTTATCTTCAGACAGCCCGCCAATCACCAACCCAGCGTCCTGCAGTTGAGGTAAATAATTGTTATTCACCTCATAACGATGCCTGTGTCGTTCCTTGATGGTATCTGAACCATAAATAGTTCTTGCTTTGGAGCCCGGAAGAAGATGACAGACTTGTGATCCGAGTCGCATCGTACCGCCAAGGTCAGAATCAAGGTCGCGTTGCTCAATTCGCCCGTCGGAGGTCATCCATTCTGATATCAAACCAACCACGGAGTAATCTGTTTCAGGGTCAAATTCTGAACTATTGGCACCTGCTAAGTTGCACATATTCCTAGCATACTCGATGACGGCAATTTGCATACCCAAGCATATTCCCAAATAGGGTATTAAGGATTCTCTCGCGGTCTTTGCCGCAAAGATTTTACCCTCTGAGCCTCTTGTTCCAAAGCCCCCGGGCACAAGAATCGCATCGACCCCTTCTAGCAATTTGTTATCTAATTCCAAATCTTCTGAATCAATATATTTAATTTTGACCTTGATTTTATTTTGAATTCCCGCGTGCACAAGTGCTTCGGTAAGTGACTTATATGCATCAAGCAAATCCATATATTTCCCGACCATTGCAACAGAGATTTCGTCCGCTGATTCAAGTTGGTTCTCAACTACCGCGTCCCATTCGCTTAAGTTAGCTTCCGACAGAGGTAGCTTAAATCTTTCGAGCACATACTGATCAAGTCCTCTTTCATGGAGCATGCGCGGCACAAGATAAATTGTGGGCGCATCCATCAATGGAATCACTGCTCGCTCTTCCACATTTGTAAACAGAGCAATCTTTCGCCTCTGCGATTCTTCAATCTCCACCTCTGAACGGCACAGCAACATGTCAGGCTGCAGTCCGATAGATCGCATTTCCTTGACGGAATGCTGAGTAGGCTTAGTCTTCGTTTCCCCGGCAGAGGCAATATAGGGGACCAGCGTTAAGTGAATAAGCAGCACCCTTTGGGAACCAAGTTCTAATTTAAGCTGTCTAACTGCTTCTAAGAAAGGTTGGGACTCTATATCCCCGACGGTGCCTCCAATTTCAACTACCGCAACATCAGCATCTCCCGCCCCAAGATGAATTCTTCTTTTTATTTCATCGGTCAAATGAGGAATGACTTGCACGGTACCCCCGAGGTAATCTCCGCGACGCTCTTTACGAAGGATCGTTTCATAAATTTGGCCACTGGTAAAGTTGTTGTTTTGCGTCATCTTGCAACGCAAAAATCTCTCATAATGGCCAAGGTCCAGATCGGTTTCTGCCCCATCTTCTGTAACAAAAACCTCCCCATGTTGAAAAGGACTCATAGTACCCGGATCAACATTCAGGTAGGGATCTAATTTCAATATGGTAACGGCGAGCCCACGCGCTTCCAAGAGCGAGCCCAATGACGCAGAGGCGATTCCTTTGCCAAGGGAAGAAACCACACCGCCGGTAACGAAAATAAAATGCGTCATACAGATCCTAGCTCAAATTTCACAGACATAGAGAGAACAACGAAATACATGACGTCGCAAAGCAGTGAATACACCATTTCGTCCGAGCCAAGTTGCNGAAATAGCGTAACAGAATCACCGTGCCTTATCTACAATGAGTTGACTTGCCAGTGGATTTTCAAACCCCGCTCTCCTTTGCCCGCTTCCCAACCCTCGCATACCCATAAGTCACCAACCGCAACCAATTCATTCTGTAAGAACAACAATGGAATGGAACTCCTCCACCAAGGCTCAAGTGCATATTCCTGAAAAAGTTTTTTAAGCGTTTGTGAATGCTGTCTCCCCGATGGCCTGCATCGCTCGCCTCCGAGTCTAAATCTGACTTCGAGGTATCGTATTTCTCCCAACTTTATCCCCAGAGAATCCGTCGATTCTGTAAATAGCGAGCCACCATTGGGAAGAACCAGTGTTGTTTGATGCTCCCAACATATGAAATTTTCAGGACCAACAGAGTCCTTTTGTCTAACTCTCAACAGATATAGGCGGTTACGATATCGACGATAGACACACCTTTCAGCTTTCACCTCGGGCGAGGCATCTGAACGCGCGTGCAGCAGAGCGTTAAAAACTTCTTCTATTGTTCTGGCCGGAGGTAACGACAGCTTCAATTCTGCAGGTAACAGACGTATTATATTTTTTTGTCTGATTGCTTCGAACGCAGACATCCGCCGAGCGCATATGGAGATACCACCCCTCTCATGTCTCAAATCGAGCGAATCAATATCAGTTCCAAAAATAGATTTTGCAAGTAATTTGTCGTTCTTGCTTTGACTCGCGGTTAACGCGATACGCTTTTGATGACTTGCCCATCTTTCTGCTAGAGGTGGAATTATCTTTTTCCGGAGATAATTGCGATCAAAACTTATGTCCAAATTGCTCTCATCTTCGCTCCAAGTCAATTGATGGCGGGTTGCATAACGCTTTATTTGCGACCTCGTCACTCCCAAAAGTGGTCTAAGAAGTCGTCCAAGTCCTAGATCACGCGCAATTGGTATCCCGGACATGCCAGTACTTCCAGATCCTCTCAATAGATTGTAGAGCACCGTTTCAGCTTGGTCGTCGGCATGATGAGCTAGCAAAAGAATATCGTTTTCAGCGAGCGTTTGCTCAAACACACCATAGCGAGCGTCGCGCGCAAGCGCTTCTCTATTGCTGCGCGCAGAGCAGTTGACGCGGTGTGCCTCAAAGTTGACTGATAATTCTTCACTTTGTCGCGCTGCATTCTGCTCCCAAGCATCAGCATCAGTTGAAAGACCATGATTTATATGTAAAGCAGTGATGGTCGAAGGTGCCACAAATTTGTGGGTGAGGTGGAGCAGAACTGTTGAGTCCATTCCTCCACTAAATCCAACGAAAATCCGAGCTGATTTGTTGAAAAGATGCTCGTAATCTCCAAAGATATTTTCTGCTTCAATCTCTAACGATTCACTCATATAATTAAATACCTAAACCGCCATAATACCTTAAGTCAAGCAAATTTCGCTCCTCGATAAACTCTAGGGCCCAGGAATGCTCCGGACCAAAAGGACATTCATCCACAGCCAAATACCAAAAACAACCTTGGTTTAGCAAATGCCATACACGAAAAAACCCAAATTTAGCCTTTACTGAACATGCCGAATTAGATTTATTACTACACTAAAGAAATAATGTCATAATGTTACCGGTAATTAAAAGCCTCTCCTATCAGCCATCACTCGGTGGCAATTGTTGTTGACGAAGAGAAGCTAAGTTCCATAAGGTGATGAGACGTTTAAAGTCACCTCTCAGACGTGTCTAAAGCAGGCATATACAATATTAATAACAAACTTAAGAAGAATTAGTATTGCTGGACATAGTTCTTTATCAACCTCAGATACCCCCAAATACGGGTAACATAATGCGTTTGTGTGCCAATACCGGCTTTCGTCTGCACCTTATCGAGCCGATGGGTTTTGATTTGGACGANAAAAAACTTCGCAGAGCCGGTCTTAATTACTACGAAATTCGCGGAATTAAAACATATAAAAACTGGACGCAATACTTGGCAAGTGCCAATGACAAAGCATGCTATGCATTCAGCACTAAGAGTACGCACCCATATTCAACTATCCGCTTCAAGGCGGGAGACCAGTTATTGTTCGGCTCGGAAACTGAGGGTTTTCCTTTCAAGATCCGCGAGGAAATAGGTCCTCAATCTATTTTTAAAATTCCTATGGTAGCAGGCAGTCGAAGCTTGAATCTCAGTAATGCAGCGGCTATCGTGGCATATGAAGCTTGGAGACAACTTGAATTTGCAAACAGTGAACAATCCTAAATAGTTCGGCTTTGAGCGATGTGCGCTTTTAGTTGTTGACAAACGAACGCTGGAATCACAAGGGTATGAAAAAAATTGGTTTATTTTATGGCAGTACTACCTGCTACACTGAATTCGCTGCAGAAAAAATCTGTGCATCGATAAACCGAATGCTTGGAGCTCAAACTGTTCAGCTTCATAACCTTGCCTATGACTCGGTTTTGCTTATGACCCATTACAATCATCTGATTATGGGAATCCCAACTTGGGATTATGGAGAGCTTCAGGAAGACTGGGAGGTGCAATGGGATGCCTTGGACACCATGAATCTTAAAAGGAAGCATGTCGCTTTATTTGGATTGGGGGATCAAATAGGATATCCGGAATGGTTTCAAGATGCCTTGGGATATCTATGGCACAAAGTTGTCAGCCTCGGAGCATCTGCTGTTGGTGAGTGGCCAAACACTGGCTATGACTTTATTGAATCAAAGGCTCTTAAAGAGGACAAAAACGTTTTTGTCGGACTCGCTCTTGATGAGGAGAATCAATTTGAAATCATTGACGATCTTATTTATCGATGGTCTAGACAAATTATCACCGAATTTGGGCTTTCACCCTAAACCGATATGTTTCGATGAAAACCACCTTCGTCAGATCAATACACTGATACTAGGTTGAAGCCCGACATGAACAAACTGAATAATTTTATCCGAAAAAACAACTTGTCGGCACGTTGGAGGCAGTTAANCGGAAATCAGTCTGTTTTTACTGTGGGAGAGATTGAATTTAAGCTCGGTGAGAATTTTTTTAGTTGCGTTGAACTTTGGAAAAAAATAGTCAAATCCGGCCCACGCCTGCACTTCTTAGCTGGAGTGCAACGCCCGATTCCAATTGATTACGTAAACAAATTAATCAACACAAATCGTTTATCAACTGATTCAGCCAAATATTTAATGTCCCACTTCCCTAAAAACCTAGAAGGCTTGCACACGTTATATTTTTTAGATGGTCAAATAAGACTTAGTCTTTTGCTAGGTCAATCCCAAAAATTATTCGAGGAACTATGCAATGACTCTGATCCGAGCTTTAATGGTCTCCAAAGACCGACGGTAGATGCATGGTTTGTTAGAGAATATAAATCTTCCAATAAGCAACTTTGGTCGACAATAGCTCGGCTTTCCTCAACGGAAACCAGCTTTGTTGTGGTGACTGAAGCAAGCGATTCAACGCAGACACATTTGGTAAAAGCGGGATTCGAATTTGATGTCGATGAGGAGTGCGCAGCTAAATATTCAATTATTAGCGGTCATTATGCGACCGTTAGAGCACCTACACTTATGACTGATCGGGTTCTTCATTGGCAAATCGACAAAAACCGAAAAAATAGAACAACGAGCAAAGAAGTGACTGTTTTAGGGGCAGGCTTAGCCGGGTGTTTAAGCGCATCTGCACTCGAAAAACGAGGTTATAAAGTAAATTTGATAGANCGTCATGCNCTTCCGGCAGGNGAGGCGTCTGGGCACCATCANTCCATNCTTTATCCNAAGCTTTCAATNGAAACTGAACCAGTTCCACGAATTAATTTTCATGCAATTCTCTATGCAAGCGCGTATTACCAACCATTTTGGAAGAACAAGATCGGAAAGAAGTGTGGCATCATTTTGTTGCCCCGCACCGAAATCGAAGAAAAACAATATAGAGTAATTTCCGAATACACTAAAGATCATGAAAAGTTCGTCAGATTTTTGCCCTCCAAAGAACTCGAAGCTATTGCAGGCGTAAAATTGACATCAAACGGCGGATTATTTTTTGCTAATTTAGGTTGGCTGCCGACTATTGAGGTTTGTCGAAAATTAATCGCTCAATCCAATATCCGCCTCATTCAGAGTGATATTGAAAATATAGTTTACAACGACAAAAATGAATCTTGGAGTCTTTTCGATAGAAAAGGCTCCAACATAAAACAATCTCCAATTCTCGTGTTAGCTTGCTCATATGGATGCCAACAGTTCGCACAAACCCAGTATCTACCTATAAAAAAAGTCCGAGGGCAGATATCTTATTTGCCTGTTACAAACGCTAGCAAAAAGTTAAACACTATTGTTTGTGGGCACGGATATTTGTCTCCGGCCCACGATAATATCCACTGCTGCGGTGCAACATACAACAACGACAATGGTGAGAAATTAATTCGCACAACTGATAATCAGAGAAATTTAGATACCATTACGAAAACCGATTTTGAGTTGGGTAAACTTTTCAAGGGCATGTCGGCTAAACATCTCGCCGGATGGGCGCATTTTCGCTGTACCACATCAGACTATCTGCCGATAGTGGGCCAAGTTCCAGACATTAAGCGCATGGTCTCTGACTTCCATGCTCTGCGGAGCAATGCTCGAGCTTCGATTGCCGCAAAAGGCTCTTACCTTAAAAATCTCTATATCAACTGTGGGNTAGGATCTAGAGGCCTAACTTATGCGCCCCTTGCAGCCGAAATACTTGCGAGTGACATCGCTAATGAGTTTCCGCCACTCGGAGCAGATTTGAGGCTGGCAATGCATCCAGCGCGATTTATAATTAGGGACTTGAAGAAGCGAAAATTATGATAGCGATTCGCTCAAACTAATCTCAGCCTTTGCTATCGTTAAGCTCTGACGGAGAAACTTGGCACTAGCTGGATGATCACCCATTTCTGCTTTCGCCTCCGACAATTGTATTAGCACCTCTGAGGTGGTGCTCACATTCATAGCTTTTTCCAGGTAATCGCATGCTTGCACAAACTTCTGCAAGCGGGCACATACCCTCCCCAAAGCCAGTAACAGATTTTTGTCATCAGGAAATCTGACCAAAAACTCCTCCAGCGATACCTGATTAGTTTCGCTAAATGGATGCTTCAACTTGCCTAGGCTCTCGATCAAGGCGGGATGCCATTGAGCCTTCAGATGCTTGAGCAGCAACTTTTGCGCCTCCTCACCTAAACCTATATGGTCCAGAGCTATTGCATAAAAAGAGACAAACTCAGATGAAGATTTGAGATATTTAGGCACATCAAGCCAGAAATTCCTCAACTCTTTTTCGCTCCACTCAATTGATGACTCTAAATTGCTAACAACTTGGGAAAGCCTCCCAAGATAGACTTCCGTTTCAAGAGCTCTGATCTTTTCCTTCGAAATATTCTTGGCGGAACGCAAAAGCTTTATGTGGCCCATCGCGCCGCCCCAATCGCACTCGCGCACATATGCTTTGATAAGCTCAGGTAAAATTGCGCTTTTTTCCTCANNAGATGAATACAGCTCCTGAAGNATGGATAGCGCCTCAGAAGTTGNACCTGCATCACTNTANAAATCAGCTAAAACAAGATCTGCCTCCACCGAGGAANCCGGATATTCAAGTTTTAGTTTTTGAAGAATTTCAATTGCCTTATTTAAATCTCCTGCTAAGGCCGAAGCGCGTGCAGCAAATTGTAAATTTACAGCCGGATGAGCAGACTCTGGTGCACTTTGAAGCAGATTCTCTGCTGCCAAATCCCAGTTTCCAGTGCTATAAGCTTGAAGCCCTTTTGCATTCCGATTTAAACCTCTGTCAGATATCCACTTTTTTCGCAAAGATATTAATCCGAAGGGACTTCTCAAAGGGGTCGTTAACAACCATAAAAGATAAAAAATAGTTATAGACAATCCATATATTATAACCGCCGCCCAAAAAGTCATTTCCACGACAATCTGGTCAATACTAATCAAAACATATCCTGAATTTTCCGAAAGGAAGAATGCAAACATGGCGCCTAACAATAGCGAAAGCATCAAACCGATTAGAAATCTTCTCATTCAGTTGGCTCTTTTAAATCTGATCGCTGCCGAAGCAATTTAATCGCTCGTTCAACAGCCGCTATAGAATCATCGATATTGACCGGCTCTCGCGTGATATTCNCATTCGATAAGTGTCGCAGGACGTCAATGAGCTCCAACGCTTCTTTATTTGGCTTGAAATGCCTGCCTAAATAGGTACCTGCCTCTATCAAACTGGAACTAAAGATATATTGCTCTCCAAATAAAAGTGCTGCTTGAGCATGCCTTACCAAAGACATCAGTGTCTGGCGAGACGCAATAAATTGCTCTCTGCTTAAGAGGGGCTCAAGACCTGTCTCTCGATGCGAAATAATAACCAAGTCAGAAAATTTCTGGGTGATCTGGCCCCACACGTCCCGCGCATCTGAATTTTTGTCTAAAACTTTTGGTTCGCTCAGGGTTTCGTTGGTTCCAAAATCATCACTCGAAAGCAGATCTCGCGCAGGNANNGACTCAAGTTTCGCTATATCTTCTGCAACATTGGCAAGCTGAGAGTAAATTCTCTTTACATCAATATTTTCTTTTCGAGTAAGTGCAGTCATATCCCTTTCGAGAGCTAGTCTGATTAACATAAATCGATCACTGGCTAACCCCGCGAAAATTTCATCGATTCGTTTTAAAATTGCAAGTGTCAAATCGGGGTTATGATTTATCTGTGCTTGTTGTTCAGCAAAACTTAATAGATTTGAAGCTTCCATTAGTAGTTGATCATGGCTGCTGGCCATTCCAAGTTGAGCCAAATTTTCGACGTTCAAATCCACACGAGAATGCAGACGAGTTAGTTCGGCATCGATATTTTCAAAATTTTCCCTNTGTTTAAGTATCTTATCGTCGAGCATTGACGTTAATGCGCCAAAACTACGATTTGATTCTGTTGCTGAGGTCAATCTAGTTTCTATCTCCGTCAGCCTTCGTTCAACGTAAGCCAATTCAAAAACTAAGTGCCACCCCAATCCAATAAATATGGCCAGAATTGAAAAGCATATAAGGAACTTTAAACGCGATAGTAGCTTAAACTTTTGAGTTTGAGCTGAGGGCTGAATCACGGAATTTTTCTCCGACGCCGCTTTATCCATATTCCAGCTCCTCATTGTGGGTATACATAACAGCGTGACAATTTTTAAGTGAACTAGAGTTGATCCAATGCGTCTTGCGTCGACCTCAGCATTGCTTGAGGCAACGCGTTTTCGGCTATCGTCACTCGCTTGTATCCCAACACTCTTGCAATATCGCCCACTCTGGCACTTGGCACGACGGCAGATATGCGATCAACTGAAGTCTCTGGCGGTTTACCCATGGACTCGAGCAATTCGCCGCTATGGGCGACTAAGCAATCAATTAGGGGAAGGGTTGCCCGCGCTAAATCCAGCTCAGTCTTGTCAATAAATCGCTGGTAAAGTTCGCAAACGTTCACCAGTGCGCCTCGATCTTTTAGCTCGATTGTCAGATCTTCGCGCCCACCCTTTCCTCGAAAAATCGCCACTTTTTTATTCTTCAGAACTTTTAATTGGGGCATCGAAAGAAGGCCTTCGGTTGTCAGCATTGTGCCGGGGGTTGCAACATTGCAAGCATATTTTCTCAATAAACGACCCGTATTCTGTCCTACACAAAGGTATTGCACACCCTGAGGCAATGTGGGCCATGAATTCTGAAGTAGGCTCACTCCAAATCTTACCGCATTACCACTAATAAATATTGCGAAATGATAATGATCGAAATTATCAATAACTTCTCGAACATATTCGGAAGTCGGGAGCGGTTTAATGGACATAATCGGGATCGAAACAAAATCCAACTTAGCTTCTTGCAGGAGCTCGAGAAATTCATCATTGACGCGCTTCGCTCGCACCACAAGAATTTTGGGGCGCTTTTTATCATTAGAGTTTGCATCTCCCTTCAACATGATTCCTCATAATCAGCCAAAATGCCTTTTGCTCCAGCAGAGAGCATACTCTCTGCAAGCTCTTCTCCAATTCTTTCTGGTTTTTCCATTGGTCCCGAAAGTTGATCAGACAAAAGTTTCTTTCCGTCGGAGCTTCCGACCAAGGCTCGAAGGTGTATAGTGTGAGTTATCGCATCATGTTCCGCAAACGCCGCCACTGGGCTGTGACAACCACCATCTAAGATCCTAACTAACGAGCGTTCCGCAGTTACACATCTAAATGTATCATGGTGGTGTAAGGCCCGCAAAAAGCTTTCAGTGCTTGGGTCATCTGCACGAGATTCGATTGCAACAGCCCCTTGTCCGGCTGCTGGCAAAACAATTTTGGAAGAAATTCGATCACTGATACGGTGATTCATTTTAAGTCGCTCCAAACCTGCGCTGGCGAGGATTAATGCATCATAATCGCCATTGTCTAATTTTGTTAAACGCGTATTAACATTGCCCCTGAGATCCTTGACTACCAAACTAGGATGATAAGCTAATATCTGGCACTTTCTTCTTAGGCTCGAGCTTCCAATAATTGAACCAGCAGGCATTTCATTGAGTGACCTAAATGAATTTGAAACTAAAGCATCAGAGGGATCGGCTCGTTTACAGATAGCGCCCAATACCAGCCCCTGAGGTAAAATCATTGGCATATCTTTCAATGAATGCACAGCAACATCAGCATGGTAGTCTAGTAAGGCGGCTTCCAATTCTTTAACAAATAGTCCTTTTCCTCCGATTTTCCGCAATGAGGTATCTATCGTGTCGTCTCCTCTGGTACTAATTGGCACAAGCTCAACCGCTAGGTTTGGATGATGGTCTAGAAGTTGAGCTCGAACATATTCCGCCTGCCATAGAGCCAGAGGGCTCTTCCTCGTGGCAATTCGTATTAATGGATTCACAGTATCAGGCTCTCTGTATTATGAGGACTGCTATTATTTCGCATTTACAGTAATTTTCCAGCATTTCAAAGCAAAAATCTTTCACTCAAATAACAGAGATTTAAAATTACTCGTTATAGATTATAGAAGGAATTTTTAATTGGTTGGGATAAGACCTTCGCACTTAAAATGCTTCATAAAGTTATTGGTGGGCAGTGCAATTAGCTATAATCACCGAGAAGCATACCGAAAGAGAAAAATTAGCAATGACTAACTCCGATGAAAAAGATATCGAAGGCACCAATGAGAAAAAACTCAACCAAACTTGGGGTGGGAGGTTTCATGAGCCATTAGATGAATTTATCTCCAAATTCGCGGCGTCTATTCAATTTGACAAACGCCTCTACAAGGAAGATATCGCTGGTTCAATCGCGCACGCAGAGATGCTTGCCAAAGTTGAAATTTTAACCACAGAAGAGTGCGGTTTGATTGTAGAAGGTTTGAAAAGTATTGAAGAAGATATTGAAAAAGGATCCTTCGTTTGGTCCACAGAATTAGAAGATGTGCACATGAACATCGAGGCTGCATTGGTAAAGAAAATCAACGCTGTCGGGAAAAAACTGCACACTGGGCGCTCTCGAAACGATCAAGTGGCCACCGACATTAAACTTTGGTTACGAAAAGCGATAGATCAACTCAGTGATCTGATTGAACAATTACAGGTTGCGGTCATCAATTTGGCCGAAAATCACGCAGCTACAATCATGCCAGGCTTTACTCACCTGCAAACGGCCCAGCCAGTGACGCTTGGCCATCATTTATTGGCTTGGAACGAAATGCTAGAGCGAGACTTCGGACGCTTTACAGATTGCAGATCAAGACTGAATGAATGTCCTCTGGGGGCAGCGGCTTTGGCTGGAACAACGTTCCCGATTGATCGCCATCTAACGGCCTCGAAATTATCTTTTTCAAAACCGACTGAGAACTCTCTGGATTCGGTCAGTGACAGAGACTTCGCCATGGAATTCTGTGCTGGAGCAAGTATTTTGATGTCTCACTTATCTCGAATTTGTGAGGAACTTATCCTTTGGAATTCATCGCAATTTCATTTTATACAACTATCTGATCGTTTTGCGACAGGCTCATCTATTATGCCTCAAAAGAAAAATCCCGATGTGCCTGAGCTGATTCGCGGAAAAACCGGCAGAGTTACGGGTAACTTTATAACACTACTGATGCTCATGAAATCCCAACCTCTCGCCTACAATAAAGACAATCAAGAGGACAAAGAACCACTTTTTGACACTGTGGATGCCTTAGGGGATTGTCTTAGGGCCATGATTGACCTAGTACCAGACATCGAGGTACAAAAAGACACCATGTATCGAGCCGCAATGGAGGGTTACTCAACCGCAACTGATCTCGCGGATTATCTTGTCCGAAAAAATATACCATTTCGAGAGGCTCATGAAATTGTCGGCAGATCGGTTGCGTATGGGCTGGAAAATGAGCTTGAACTCTCTCACATGCCACTTTCAAAGTTGCAAGAATTCTCGCCGAAAATCGAGACAGATGTCTATGACATACTTTCCGTTGAGGGTTCAGTGGCGTCCAGAGCGCACCTAGGCGGCACGGCACCAAGAAGTGTCAAAGCAGCCACAAGGCGAGCACAAGATCGCCTTAGGGCCCGCTAGAGACTGAAGTCAATAAATTCGCCCGCCTGCGCTTTAACCGCTTGTCGCAATGAAGTATTCAGTGTTTCGTCGGTTTTTGTATCACGCCAGATTGACTCTTTTAAAATAAAGTGGAAGCCTCCCGACCTAGCCGCAAGCCAAACTTCCCTTGAAGCAGTTTGACGAGATACGATTATTTGACTCCCGTTACTTTCAACAGTAAGAGTGAGTATTCCATTACTGTTTTCGCAATCTATTTCTAAATCTGAAATGTCTATCGAATCTTCGATCTGCAGCATCAGTTCATCAACGCATCGATTGTACTCATTTTCGTTCACTTTATATTCCTATTGAAAAAGCTGGAGTATAATTGTCTGTGTGTTAAGACCAGCTATCGGTATAATTCAATCGGCCTCAACGGATACTACATATGCTATCAAAGTTATTTTATCAACGAGCGATAATGCTTGTGATTTTATTATTAAATGGATGCGGAAACAAAGGCGCATTGCATTTGCCTGAGGAAACCGCTGAGACTTTTTTCTTAAAAGAGACATCGGATACTCAATGAGTTCGATATTAGTTCGAAAAAACCAGCAGCTATGGTTGGAGCAAGTTTCCTTGCAACAATTAGCAGACAGGTTCAAAACACCCTTCTATGTCTACAGCATGGACGCAATTAAAAATAATTTTCAAGCTTACAAAAACGCCTTAGCAGGCCACAAACATTTAATATGTTATGCCGTCAAAGCCAATTCAAACATTGCGGTTCTCCAAGCACTGGTGAAATTAGGCTCCGGATTTGACATTGTCTCATTGGGCGAATTAGAGCGAGTGCTATTGGCTGGGGGTGATCCAAAAAAAATTGTTTTCTCCGGCGTAGGGAAAAATCGTCAGGAAATGCGTCGAGCATTGGAAGTGGGGATTCATTGCTTTAACGTCGAGTCAGAGGCTGAATTAAGTCTCTTAAATAAAATTTCTGCCGAGATGGAGGTGGCTGCTCCGATATCAATCAGAGTGAACCCCGATATTGACGTTAAAACTCATCCATACGTAGCGACTGGCCTCAAGGAAAGCAAATTTGGCATAGATGCTTCACGAGCAGAGCAAATCTATCTGCAAGCAGCTAAAATGAAGAACATTCGAATTGTTGGTATTGATTGCCATATAGGATCCCAACTGACGGAAACTACACCGTTTGAAGACGCTCTGAATTGCCTGTTAGGATTAATACAAGATCTTAACAAAAATGGAATCATGTTAGACCACATCGATGTGGGGGGCGGTCTGGGAGTTAGATATCAAGACGAAAACCCCCCATCAATAGATGAATATACTCAAAAGCTCATCAAGTTAGCAAAAGGACGTAAGGAAACGCTCATATTTGAACCGGGGCGCTCCATTGTTGCAGATACAGGATTTTTAGTGACTAGTGTGCAATTTTTGAAACGAAATGGTTCAAAGCGTTTTGCAATTTGTGATGCCGCAATGAATGACATGCTTCGCCCTTCCCTCTATGGTTCATTTTTAGATATTCAGCCGGTTTACATGCGGACTAGTGAGCCAGCCTACTTTTACGACATAGTTGGTCCGATATGCGAGACGGGCGACTTCCTGGGCTATGAGCGCGAATTGTCAATTGTGCCGGGCGATCTCCTTTGTTTGTGCGATGCGGGTGCATATGGTTTCTCTATGAGTTCAAATTATAATAGCCGCCCTCGCGCCCCGGAGCTCATGATTTCAGGACAAGAAGTACATATTGTGAGAGAACGAGAAACCATTGACGATCTCGTTCATGGAGAGCATCTGATCCTAAAAACGGGAAAATAATGGAATTTAAGTTTTGCAAAATGCACGGCTTAGGAAACGACTTTGTAGTTATAGAAGGACTAAGACAACATGTGCGTTTAACTCCCTCATTAATTCGCAAGATCTCTAATCGCCATCTTGGTATCGGTTGCGATCAGCTTTTGCTGATAGAGCCGCCATCTCAAGGAGATTTGGACTTTGACTTTCGTTATTTTAATTCAGATGGCAATGAAGTTGAGCAATGTGGNAATGGCATCCGCTGCATGGCTCGATATTTATATGACGAACAGCTNTTGGGCAAGTCAAGCCTCAGAGTTCGATCAACGAAGGGTGTTCATGAAATACAAATTAATCAAGACAAGTCCATTACGGTAAATATGGGAATTCCTGAACTGAATCCAGCAGATATTCCTTTCTCTGCTCCTGAGCAAGCAACATCATATTCCATTGATGTCCAAGGTAAGGAATATGAAATATCTGCTCTTTCCATTGGTAATCCTCATGCTGTAATTCAAATTGAAGACATAAATGAGGCAGATGTGCAAAACATTGGGGCGAGTTTGGAGAACCATCCGCGCTTTACAAATAAGACGAATGTTGGTTTCATGCANGTNGATNATCGTAANCAAATCAGCCTACGTGTATTTGAACGAGGTGTTGGGGANACGNTGGCGTGCGGAACGGGCGCATGTGCAGCGGCAGCCTCGGGGATTCAGAAAAAAATTCTGGACACACCTGTGCTTGTGAGTATGCGCGGTGGTAAGCTCTCTGTGGACTGGGCGGGAGAAGGTAAGACGCTAAAAATGACCGGTCCAGCGATCAAAGTATTTAGCGGACACATGAAAATATGAAGCATGAAACAAAAGAGCAAATTAAAAAGAAGCTTAGCGACTTTTTAAGAGAGAATCCAACCTACCTTTATGACAACCCTGATATCCTTGAGAATCTTTATCTTCCGCATTCGACCGGTTCGGCGGTGTCATTAGTAGAGCGTCAGGTAGGCCTTTTGAGAGAACGCAACAGTGAACTTAGGTCAAGACTCAATATTCTCAATAGTAAAGCTGAGGAAAATGAACTATTGCTGGAAAAGACGCAATCATTGATTCTTAAACTTTTAGACGCAAAGTCACTATCAAAGTTAACCAAA
Source organism: Porticoccaceae bacterium (assembly GCA_002692165.1). Classification (GTDB taxonomy): domain Bacteria; phylum Pseudomonadota; class Gammaproteobacteria; order Pseudomonadales; family Porticoccaceae; genus TMED48. Next base: position 7,225 of record NZJL01000052.1, on the reverse strand, counting down.
AATTTGATGGTGGGACTTAAGAACGACTTTTCAGTAGAATTTTACTCTTTAATACTTTTTGGGGCGAAACAAAACACGGCGGGGGCGCGATTTAGTAATTATAACCGAGCTGAAAAAGAGATATCGTCGATTTTGAAGTCCGACATTCTGTGCGGCGCGGTGCGCGAAAATGAACTTAAATTTTTGTTCGGAAAAGATAGTCTCTCCATCGGATCAATTGCTGCGATTGTAATCAAACTTGACAAGCCGCTTGCGGTCCTTTCAATAGCTCACCGAGACGCGAATTTCTACACGCCAGAAACCGGAACAATGTTTCTCAGCTATCTTGGTAACGTCCTAAACCATCTGCTCGGGTCGTTCTTGAAATCAGAAAGTTCATTTGACTGAGTTGCCACTATTTAGCGTCAAGGGTCGTCCCTAAGTTTAAAAGCATAGCTCTATTAACAAGTTTTTCCGGAATCATCTCAGCCCACGAGAATAAACCGGGTTTTAACTCATAAAGCTTAGTTATTTTCGAGTGAAGTAATGAGTTGTCACGTGCTGTTTTTTTCTTTTCTTTTTACTCGTCTTTTTTCTTAAAGGAGCAAGATCAATTTTGCGACCCTGAAGATCAACATGTGCTACAACCGCTTTAATTCTCTGTCCCAGTGTAAATATTCGGCCACTGCGCTCTCCTGCAAGCTGCTGAAGTTTATCTTCATAATGATAATAATCTCTTGGGAGCGCTTTTACATGCAAGAGCCCCTCGACATAAAGCTCGTCTATTTGAATGAAAAGTCCGAAGCTTTGAACGCCAACTATAATCCCCTCTACCTCATTTCCTATTTTATCCAGTAGAAACTCACATTTTAGCCAGCTTGCCACATCTCTTGCGGCTTCATCAGCGCGTCTTTCCGTAAAAGATAGCGTATTTCCTAAATCAATTAGCGATAATGGCTCCACGCCATGCTCGCGTGATCGCGTAGCAACCTCAGAACCTCTAGAAACATCTCTCGATGCTCGAATAGCATTCTTTAGGGCCCGATGGACAAGCAGATCAGAATAGCGTCTTATGGGCGAGGTAAAGTGGACATATACTGAATAATTGAGGCCAAAATGACCCTCATTATTAGGTTGATAACAAGCTCGGCTCATCGATCTTAAGAGCACCGATTGTATTAGCGAGGTATCCTCTTTAACTTTGCTGGCAGACAGGACATTCTGATAGTCAACCGGCTGGGGAGCGTCCCCACCGGCGAGAGTCAATCCGACCCCGCCCAAAAATTCTCGCAAAGAGCTAAGCCGGTCCTCATTAGGGCCTAAGTGAACGCGATATAACGTTGGAATACGTCTATTNNTNAGAAANTCCGCNGCACAAAAATTTGCACAGAGCATGCTCTCCTCGATTATTTCATGTGCTCGCGACCGGATTACTGGTCGTAACTGCTCAATTTTTCCATGGCTATCCAAAAACATTTCGGTCTCTTGGGACTCAAAATTTATAGCACCCCGTCCTTTTCGCTTAAGCAGAAGCAAATCACATAATGTATTTAACGAATCTATTTGAGCTACTAATTCTAAGGAGGCTAAATTTTCATTTATCGGGTCGGCGCAATTTTCCAATATCTCACTAACCTCAGAATACGTCATCCGAGCACGAGAATTCATGATTGCCTCATAGAATTCATATCGAAATACATCCCCCGAATCATCCAAATGAATCTCACAAGCGAAACAAAATCGATCTTTTCCGGGTAATAGAGAGCAAAGATTGTTAGACAAGGCTTCTGGCAACATTGGAACAACAGTGTTGGGAAAATATACAGAGTTGCCACGCTCTGCCGCTGCCATATCTATGGATGAGCCACTTTCCACAAAGTAAGACACATCAGCTATTGCAACTATTAATCGCCAACCACCATGCGGCTTTGGCGCGCTGAAAACTGCATCATCAAAATCCCGTGCTTTATCTCCATCAATAGTAAATAAGGGGGTATCACGAAGATCAACACGGTCGCCGAAGTTTCTGAAATCCTCTTCAATGAGTTTAATCTCTTGGCATACAGCATCAGTCCAAAAATTTGGAATGCTATGATTTTGAATCGCGATTTGAACCTGATTATCGGTGTTCATAGGGTCTCCTATAACGTTGATTATGCGGCCAAAAGCTGGTTCTCTTTTCGAGGGATATTTGAGAATATCAACCAATACAAGTTGCCCTACTGTTATTTCACCGTTGTGTTCCGTCGGCACGCGAATAGCTTGCTGCTCCAAAGGGTCCTCTGATCGAACAAAATCTCCCGAAACGTCCCGAAAATACCTCCCTATCATTTGCGCACGAGCCCGCTCGAGCACATTCTTTATCTCTCCTGTCAGTCTGCCAAGCCGATCACGGCCGACGAGACGAATTGAAACTTTATCGCCGCAAAAAACATGGCGCATCTCAGAGCGAGATAGGTGTATCTTTCTTGGATTATCCGACGATGGACGAACGATTCCACCACCATCTGACAGACCGATTACTTGACCGACGATAAGATCTAAAGTTTTGCCAACGTGGTGTTTCATCTTCTCCCCTTAAAGTCCAATCTTGTTAATGGTAATCGGTTTGCAGTTTTAGCTGTGAATTTGATATCCGCATCTCCGTGCAAAAGGGCATAGATGGGTTCCTCACTAATTAGCCTCAGATACAATTCCAAGAGATCAAAATTCTTAACCGTATTATGAGGATATGTTACGCTTTTTGCTGCGATGTTTTCGGGGTAAAGACGCACTCACTTTTAATCAATAGCTTGGGGAGCATGTCTCCCCTAAACTCAATCAAAAGCTAAAACTTCTTTTCAACTGAGTGTTAATCCACTAAATTAAGACAATGCATCAAATCCACTTTGATAGCCTAATATCGAGCCAACATCTCAAAGAAAATCAGGGTTAAGTTGCTTTATGTTTGAGAAAAAATTTACAGCGATTTGCGTTAACAAGAATGACGAGCACCGCGTTTTCGATAACAAAGCGAGTTTGTGGGGCCGACCTTTAAAACTGAAAACACGGTGTATAAATTACGGGGCCAATTTTTCTTTGATTCTAGCCGACCGACCTGATCGTTCTCGAAGATAGTAGAGTTTTGCTCGGCGAACCGCGCCACGACGCTTAACTTCGATAAGTTCAAGTAATGGACTGTATGTTTGAAATGTGCGTTCCACGCCAACACCATTTGATATCTTGCGAACTGTGAAAGCCGAGTTTAGTCCTCGATTGCGTTTGCCTAGAACAATACCTTCAAAAGCTTGTAAGCGCTCTCTGGTGCCCTCTTTCACCTTTACTTGGACAACAACCTGGTCCCCGGGGCTAAAATTGGGAATGGTTTTGGTCATCTGTTCCTGCTCAAGCTCAGCTATCAAAGGTATTTTATTACTCACTGAATACTCCTGTATATAATCAAATTGGGTCGATTATTTGTCTAAATTTAACTAACAATTAACGTCGAAATCTTTGCCCATAGCTTCTAAAATTTTTTTTTTCTCGGAGTCCATCACCAGGGCCTCCAGCAACTCGGGTCGTCTGTCTCGGGTTCGTTTTAAAGAGCATTTCAAGCGCCATAGCCTGACTTGCTCGTGATTCCCAGACAGCAGAACTGCTGGTACTCTCTCGCCTGCAAAGGAAGCGGGACGAGTATATTGAGGATGTCCTAACATGCCTTGGCTAAACGACCCTTCTTGTGCCGATTGTGCGTGTCCCAGCGCTCCTGGAATGATGCGTATTAAAGCATCCAACACAACCATGGCAGGCAACTCCCCTCCGCTTAGGACGTAGTCCCCTATCGACCACTCTTCATCGACCCTCTGCTTAATGAATCTCTCATCCACACCCTCGTAGCGCCCAGCAATTAAAATAAAGCCTTCGGAACTTTCAAACCCTTTTAATTGCTCTTGTTTAAAAACTTTGCCCTGCGGCGACATGTAAACCACACGATGGCAGGTCGACCCCATCCACTCTTTGGAATCAGCCAAAGCCCTGCTGAGCGGTTCGGCCATCATAACCATTCCAGGCCCGCCCCCGTATGGCCGTCCATCCACGGATTGATGCGGACCATCAGCGTAGTTTCTTGGGTTGAAGAGGCGTAGTTCTATCAGACCATTCTCAAACGCCCTTCCACTCACTCCATGCCTCGAAATGGCATCGAACATCTCTGGAAATAATGAGATTACTGCGACCTTCACGCCCAACCCCCTGGTGCATTTAAAAATCTGGATCCCAATTTACTTTAATAAGTTGCTTTTGAAGGTCAACCGAGAACACATATTGCCTTACGTAGGGGATAAGCCGCTCTTTGGAGTCAATACTGTCTCCCTCACCACTTACTATCAGCACATCATTCGAGCCTGTCTCAATTATTTTAGAGACACGCCCTAAGTTCAAAATCTCTCCCTCATATTCACTAAAAACACCTAATCCGATCAGTTGATGCCAGTAAAAACTATCCCCAGGAAGTTTCGGTAACCTAGAAAGATCCACCAAAATATCCTTTTGGCACCAGTTTTTTGCTGTCTCTCTATTTTTTACTCCCTCTAAACGGACAATAAGTCCGTCTCTCTGCCATTTCCAATCGTCTAAAAGTAGTTCTTCGAACACTCCACTGCTATTCACCCACCATGGTCTATACGTTAAAATGTTCTCTCTAATGTCCGTATATGACCAAACCTTAATCCAGCCATGAACTCCAAACACAGAAGTCAGTCGCCCTACAACGACTTTTTCCCCAAAAATAAAGTCCCTCGACCCCATCATTTTCGACTGCCGAGCTCACGCAGCGTTCTTTTGGGCTTCCTTAAGCAATGCTAAAACTCTGGCACTAGCCTGAGCTCCTTGACTGCGCCAATATGAAACTCTTTCATGGTCAATCCTGAGCTTTTCTTCAGCCCCCCTTGCAAGCGGGTTGAAGAAACCTACACGCTCAATAAACTTTTTGTTCCTCGCCTTGCGAGAATCAGCTACTGTAATGTGGTAAAAAGGGCGCTTTTTTGCGCCGCCCCTTGCTAATCGTATTGTTACCATAAACGGAGGTCCTTTACTTTAAAGAGACGTTAATTAAAACCCTTAATCTAATTGAGTTGTCAGTCAACTTTTTGGCCGCTGAACGGCGCCGTATGATACGCGAAAAAATATGTGAACAAAACAACTTTGGGATAATCTGCATTTTTTCAGGTTGATAATCATTATTAATGACTATTTTGATGGCCCTGCACTAAAATTTGCGGGTTAACTGAGAAGAAAACGGATTTTTCGAGGCAGAGGCATCCGTTAGCCCACGGATCATGTTTTGCATTCCCTTTCCCTTCATCTTTTTCATCATTTTACCCATCTGCTTATGCTGCTTTATTAATCTATTCAAATCCTGAATGGTCGTTCCGGATCCCGCAGTGATTCGACGCTTGCGTGAACCATTCAAAATTTCCGGTTTTCGTCGCTCTTCTTTAGTCATCGAATCAATAATCACCTCCATCCGATTAAATTGACTGGAAACATTAGGATCTGCTGCTATTTGATTAACCTTTCTCATCCCGGGGATTTTATCAATCAAACCACCCAGGCCTCCCATATTTTGCATTTGTTGAATTTGCTCGCGGAGATCGTCCAGATCAAAGCCCGAACCACGCGCAACTTTCCTTGCTAATTTTTGGGCCTTTTCTTTATCAACCCTGCGCTCAATATCCTCGATGAGGGAGAGCATATCTCCCATTCCCAGAATCCTTGAAACGAGCCGCTCTGGATGAAAAGGTTCCAGTGAATCAGTTTTCTCACCTACTCCGATAAACTTAATAGGCTTTCCTGTAATCTCCCGGACGGAGAGCGCTGCCCCCCCGCGGGTATCGCTATCTAATTTCGTTAAGATAATCCCCGTCAGACCTATTTGTTCACTGAAAGACTTTGCAATATTCAATGCATCTTGCCCAACCATCGAATCGATAACGAACAATGTTTCGTGAGGCTTGGCTAAATCATAGATCGATTTCAACTCTAACATCATTTCATCATTGACATGCAAGCGCCCAGCGGTATCAATAATAAGAACATCGATAAGTTCCCTCTTAGCCGCGGCCATTGCTAAGCCAATAGTTTTAAACGGTTTATCGGACACGTTCGTGGGGAAAAAGTCGACACCCACCTCGGAAGCCAAAATTTCCAGCTGCTTAATGGCAGCCGCTCTGTTTATGTCAACGGACACCATCATAACTTTTTTGCGTTGCTGCTCTTTCAGATAGCGAGCCAACTTGGCAGAGGAAGTAGTCTTTCCAGAACCTTGCATTCCTGCCATCAATATAACAGCTGGGGGTTGAACAGATAGTTCTAACCTTTGATTTTCTTCACCCATTACAGCTGTAAGTTCTGCTTGAACAATCTTTAGGAACTGTTGTCCTGGATTAAGGCTGTTTTTTACCTCGTGGCCAAGCGCTCTCTCTTTAACCTGCGATAAGAAGCTCTTCACCACGGGTAAAGCAACATCGGCCTCTAGCAGCGCCATTCGTACTTCTCTCAGGGTTTCTTGTATATTACCTTCGCTGATACTGGCTTTTCCGGTTATTTTTTTAAGCGTGACGGAAAGGCGCTCGCTTAGATTCTTAAACATAGCCATGTTTGGTAATCCTTGTACTTTCAAAGTACAGCAGTATAACGTTAATTTTAGATCAAACTTCACCCAAGTGATGGAATATGCCAAACTCTCATGATGAATAAATCATTTACCTTTGATAATGATAACCGTTATTATTACGGTGAGGAAAGTTTGTGGATTATCGGCGCCTAGATTCCATATGACCAATTTAATTGCTGGACTAACCGCCGTTGCTCTCTATTTAGGGGGGCTGGTCTATTACATTTTTAAACTTCGATCCAATATCGAATTTAACAGCTCCCGATTGCAAATGATTACTGCGTTGGCTTTGCTAGCCCACCTCATTGCTACCCTTAACTTCCTTATGGCGCCCGAGGGGCTGGATTTAAGCCTGCTAAAAATATTCGTTCTCATTTCTCTCGCGATAAATCTAATAGTATTTGCGAGTGGTTTGACAAAAATACAGCATACTCTTTACTTAATACTTTTCCCTATCTCCTCAGCCACATTACTAATGGCGACTATCATTCCCAGCAGCAGCTCCGTCTTGACTCTGTCTGCAAGTATGGAAGCTCACATACTTTTTTCAATATTAGCATATAGCCTATTGGCAATTGCTGCACTCCAAGCACT
>NZJL01000051.1 GCA_002692165.1 Porticoccaceae bacterium | reverse complement strand
GACGTGATAGCAAGGATGGTTATACAACCAGCGGAGTTGCCGATTGGGCTTATTACTAGTGCGATAGGGTCCCCTTTCTTTTTGTGGTTAATTTTCAGGATGAAAAAACGTGACTATTGAAGCGGTGTCAATTTCTGTGGCGATAAATGATAAATCGCTCTTGGCAAATGCCTCATTGGAAATCGTGCCAGGTGAAATTCTGGCGCTGGTTGGACCAAATGGCGCTGGAAAGTCGACTTTGCTGCGTGTTCTTGCCGGAGATTTGAAACCCAGTTCAGGAAACGTCTTCTATGATTCCAGAAATCTAAACCAACTTTCGGTGAGAGAACGCGCAATTCCACGGAGTGTGATGTCTCAAACTCAACCCATGATTTTTGACTTTACCGCACGCGAAGTTTTACATATGGGATGGTTGCATGCGGATCACCACTATTTTAACGACTATTGTGATTCAGCTGTTCAGGACCTAGCGGGTGTATGTGAAATTGAGCACCTCATGGAACAAAAGTTTAATACCCTGTCTGGAGGCGAACAGAAATTTATCCATTTTGCTCGATCACTGATCCAGTTATGGGCGCCTAGTGATNCNGAAAATAATCGTTACCTGCTATTGGATGAGCCAGTGGCAGGTTTGGATATGGGACGCGAGTTGCATATGTTAAATGTTATCAAAGAGCGTGCAAAGCACATGGGGGTTCTCATAATTTTGCATGATCTAAACTTGGCGGCACGATTTGCTGACAATGTCCTATTGTTAGAAGAAGGGAAAATTGTGAAAGCAGGATCGCCCCATGCTGTTTTTACGGAGGACACCATCAGCGACGTATACAAAGTGCCCGTGAAGATCACACATGATCCGTTAACAATCAGATATTATTGATAATGGCTGAGATGGAAGCATCATCAGANACAATCCCTGTTGAACTATTTCGATCAAGCGACGAAGCCATTTTATCAACGCTATCGAAAAGCACTCAAAATTATCCGTTTGGTAGTTTCGTAACATTCGTGTCGAATACAAACAGGGATTTGATTCTCTACGCTAGCGACATCGCCCAACATACTGCAAATTTTACTCACGACTCGCGCGCGTGCATCACAATCTGTGGCGCGAATCTCAAGCAGGATAAACAAGACAGAGCCAGGCTGAGTCTTATCGGTGACATCACTAAAATATCAGATGAAGAGGTCGAGCGCCTCGGCTCACGTTTTTTTAAACTGTTCCCGAACAGCACCTCATACGCACGCGTTCATGGATTTCACTTTTATTTGTTCAAGTCTCTCAGGGTAAGATGGATTGGAGGCTTCGGTCAAATAGCGTGGCTAGATGAGTATCACTGGCGAGCGGCAGCGCCACAATGGACAAAAGATGAGTTGGCCATGATCAATCACATGAACGAGGATCATAGAAACGTCATCTGTTCAGCGCTGAATGCAATATATGGTGTTATTGATCCTCAAGCANAGATGTTGGCCTTGTGTTCGGACGGTTACTATACAACATCGTGTGGGGCGAGATACTTCATCGGCTTTGGTCAACCCTGTTACACGGGAAAGGATGTTCGAAAAGCTTTAGTGCATCAGGCTGAGAGCTTTCGATCATTTGAGCTCAGCTGAGTCCCTAGTATTGCAGCCAGAGCGGCCTTTTTTGATTTCGGCGCGAGAGTCAATGAAAACATAGTATCGAACCGGCGCACAGAACCAAACGCGAGATCAGTCTGCTTGCTAAAGCAGATGATTTNTCTATCGTTANATTCCCCTTTTAATGAAAATTCTAGCCTTTCAGTCTAGATATTATTGACGATAATAATTATCATTCTCATCTAAATAAGCGTTCTTCTCGTATGAGAAAAGCGCTAACTGCAGGATCGAGGCGTCTTCAGCTTTAACAGGTGATATGATTGAGATTAATTATGTATATAGCAATGAATAGGTTCAAAGTAATTCTAGGTCGAGAGCATGATTTTGAGACCATTTGGAAAAACAGAGAAACGAATCTTGGTTCTGTGCCGGGATTTATCGGATTCCATCTTCTAAAAGGAGAGAAAACAGACACTTTCACGGAGTTCGCCTCTCACAGTACTTGGCGCTCCTACGATGATTTTAAAAGNTGGACCAAATCGGAAGCATTTCGCGAGTCACATAGAGACGCAGGGCAGTCAGCAGGTCTGTATCTTGGGCACCCAGTTTTTGAAGGCTTTGAGGTTGTCTTATGATTAAACAAACTGGCTGCAGACTCACCAGACTTTTTATACCCTGTACATTTTTATTTGCTCTGTTGTCAGCCCTGAGCGGTCCTGTCGTTGGGTCCGATGCCCAAAATGGCGATCCTGATGGCGACGGTGCGAGTGAACGACAGAGTTATACATTTTCTTGGAATCTTACCGATCGTCCTGATCAACTGCCAAGGGGAGGACTTACCAAAGGTGCTCCCGTCAACCTCGTTCTAAAGCCCAGTTCAGCATGGCGGTCGCTGGCTGACCCCAGCAAAAGCGATTTTGAGCGTGATAGGGCCGCTATTTTATCGATGGCGGGAGAGTACAAGGCCTCTTTTGAATTCCTTGAGACGATTGTTTTTGATCCTGCACTCGATCAGTCAAGACCCTATCAGTCATGGGGAACCGAGTATATCTTCGTCCTTGACGACAAAAAAACATTTATCAGCCTGCAACATATATTGGTCATGCGAATGCGAGGTGAAGACGGCGAGGATAACCCACCAATCACAATAAAACATTGGCGTCAAGATTGGCAATATGAAGATCAATCGCTAAATATCTATCTTGGTGATAATCAATGGAGGCANCTGGCTGTTGACCCAGCTAGCGCAGANAAANCCTGGTCGCAATCAGTATTTCAAGTCGATGATTCCCCAAGATATGAGTCGTTGGGCCGGTGGGTGCATTCAAACGGTCTGTCAACATGGGAGAGTGGAGAGACATGGCGACCCTTGCCTCGACGGGAGTTCAGCGTAAGGGATGATTATGATTTGTTGGTTGGAACAAACAGACATTCGATAACGCCCACAGGTTGGATCCAAGAGGAAGATAATTTAAAGGTTAAGCTATCTTCATCATCTAAGCGGGGTCAGTTCGAGGGAATAACGACCCACAGCGTTCTGGCGAGAGAGATCGGTTTAAATAGGTATGAGAGGATTGAAGGATTCGATTTCTCGCCTGCAACTGAATATTGGGATAAGACGCAAGGGTTTTGGGACTCGGTTAAAGAGCACTGGCGAGATGTTTTGACCGCTAAAAGCTCATACTCAATAAAAAAACTGGAGGGTCAGAGTCTGCTAATGAGTTTGATGATGCGTGCTGAAAGTATAGCTGCCTCTAATGAGCACCTCATAGAGGTCGACAGAAACTTTGTTACAAGCACTTTGGATGATTTCGTCAAAACCGATCAATAGATGGATCGTTATTGCGGAGAGAACGCAAACGACCCGATCTCATATTTGTGAAAGAATTGCTTTTACTGCCAGCGCTAATTCATCCGATGGGGTGGGCGTCACAACGGGAAGAGGGCCTCTTAGCCAAATTTGCCGCAGGCTTGAAACTTTTTCAAATAGCTGATTATTAGACGTTTCTGGTAAGCGAGATGCGTGCTCCGCCGCAACGACCACGAATCCGAAGGCATCTTGATATTCGCCAAGATCGGTTAGCTTACCGTCTTGAACGCCAATTGAGTATTCTTCAACCGAAGTTTCGAGCAGAAATCTGATAATAGAAATCGGGTCTCCCCCAGCGTTTTTAGTCAGCATCTCCATGTGCTCTTTGGTCCTTGCTAACAGTGGCATTACTAATGTTTTTGGCGCATCAGCTTCGAGTGCCAATGACACACTCTCAAAAATGGCGTGAGTGAAGCCGATTCCGTACAACCCAGCTCGCTCGTCAACATGCGTTTCGGAAACTGGGTGCAAGAGGTGTGATGAAGCCATCTCTGTTTCGCCGGCATGATACAACGTTATGCCTGCGCTAACATGGCCGGACATAAATGCAAGTCGCATGGGCATTGGAAGGGGAGACTGTTGATGAGCGACCGATTTTTCAACCGTATCGGTCATCACATTTGACCGATCTATCATGCTACCGTTTGGTGCGCAGGCAAAAAGTACCATTAGGGATTGTAGCTGCAGCAAAACTATGAATAATGATTTCATTTGTTCTTCAACCTTAGTTATTGGCCTTCAGGCAACAAGTATACACTGAGTCGAATCAGTGTTAGCCGTGAATTGTTCGTGGAAAAGAAATTGCGCTCCCATTATAGAAACAGCATCGCCAGCTTATCGAATGCTTTGCCTCAGTCCGATTATTTAGCTGGTCATCTTGGACGGAATGGCTAACACTGCGCGTCATCTGCGTCCGAGGTTCTCTGACCGCTGGTCATTGAAACTCCAACTTTTTGGGGAGAAATGTTGGTGTTAACTTTGTTTGCTCTCAATAGTTCCTATAAAAAGTAAAAACTGAAGTTATAAGAGTGAATGCTGATAAATAAATTCTTTTTTATTGGGGTGGGAATTTTCGTTAATACTTGTTTTGAGTAACTCAAGGATTTGAAAATTAGATGTGAGGTTTCTATCGGTGACAATGATCGGTAAACTCCTATCGAAGCGTGCCGTTTTTATTCTTTACATATTAGGCCTTAATTGCGGATGGACCCGGGTAGCGTCTAGCGTTGATTCGATGGCCTTATGTCGCGATACTTAACGTAGAGTGGCGGAAACTGAATGGAGATTTAAAACCAACATGTCTCGAGGAAACTACGTTTTTGCAATAGTGCTTGCTGTTTTGATTTGGATGCGAATTTCAGATCATTCGAAAACTGATTTCAATCAAGCTCAGCAGGGTAAGGATATAGTGGAGGACGTTGAGCTTTATCAGACGCCAAAGGTGACCAGCATCCAAAGCGCCGAAAGGGCGTGGGTTGATGCCAACGAGCACTCCGTCATCGATGAGGTCAGAGACGAAGCATCTATCCAGAATATTGGGCCAACGCTTGACGTCCCAGATCGCGACCGATCAATCCGCATTGGATCAAATCAAGACACCATTGAGGACGTTTCAAATGTGGGCGAAAATATTCCACTTGGTTTCATAGACCCATTAGAGAATTTCTTGGGGGAATCTAAATCGGTAGGAGAGCCGCTCGATCCAGACTTACCCGAAGTTAGCAGTATTTATGTTGCCCCGATCGACGCAGGGCCGATCCTCGATATTCCGCCCTCAAGCGTGCAGTGAAATCAAACACACGTTGATTGCGAGAGTGCCTGATGCCTGCTCAAGGGTTCACAATTTTTTGTCGGGGCTATTTTCTTTGTTTGAGTATTCCTAGGTTTGAAAGAGTTCAGTGTCCACCTTGGAGATTACACTAATGGCTTTTGAGTGGGCTTTAAAAGGGCGAGTTAGGATCATATTTTACTTTTTGGCAGGCCCGGAACACCTCTTCATAAGAGTGAACCATGAAGCTGCCTCTGGCGGGAACTAACTCATAAAGATAGGTTGCTAACTTCAGATCGCTTGCGTTTAGTCCGGTGCTATTTTCAAGATTGGCAACAACAGCTACGGAAATTTTTGCGCAATCATATTCGTTGAACTGATTGCAACCTGACAGGACTGCAAGCGCGATCGAGGACGTAACAAATGTAAGCTGACAAAAACCGGACATGATTGTGTTACCTTTACTTAACTATGATGAAGGATATTCTCTAATGGAAAGTCATCTTGACAGACATTTCGATCGTTGCAAGTATCAATATCAAAATGGATCCTTTGCAAGGCAATAACCGACGGGAAATGAAATTAGTGCTGCTGTCAAACCCAGTCGAAAAAAGGACGTTGGCTTAAATGCTAGGATGTNCTGAAAAATGCTTTTGAAATTTNGTTTTTTCAATCATGANAAAGATTCCACCGCAGTTTTCGATGGGGTATCTTCGTGTTAGAGATTACTGTATGTTGTTTGCCTTCGGAGTTTGGTCATAAAGGCGTATCTCTCTCGCTTCCTGTCCAAGTCATAGACAAAACTTAGGAAGGTACTCCAATGATTATCAAAAGTGAGATTGCTGGCCAGATTTGGAAGACTGTTGTTCGGGTGGGTCAGGAGCTGGCCATAGACGATACAATAGTGATCATCGAATCGATGAAGATGGAGATTCCAGTGGCTTCTCCAATTGCCGGAATCGTAACTGAGCTGCACGTAAAGGAGGGGGAGCTTGTAATGGAGGATCAGGAAATAGCTACATTAGAAGTCTTGCGAGCATCAGAGTGACCTGGGATGCCGATATCGAAGAGATAAAAACGCGTCGGGCTTTGGCAAAGCAGCAGGGCGGTGCAGAATCAGTTGAACGTCATCATCAGAAAGGAAGATTGACGATACGGGAAAGGATTTCTATTTTATTAGATCCCAAAAGTTTTGATGAAATCGGAGAGGGCGCTGGTGTTCCCGATTATGACGAGTCGAACGAGCTTATTAACTTTCAACCAGCTAATTTTGTGCTTGGTTTTGGCCAGATAAATGGTCGGAAGGTAATTGTTGGGGGTGAGGATTTTACCCTCAAAGGTGGCTCACCAAATCCCGCGGGTCTCAGAAAGAGCGTGTATGCGGAACAACTAGCCTTGCAGTACAAAGTTCCTCTAATCCGTTTGCATGAGGGCGGCGGTGGGTCGGTCGGTGGGACGTCTCACGAGAAAAACCGCCGCCCCTTGGCGGATCCCGTTTTTTCGACCTCTCGGTTTCACCCGCTCGCTTTAACATTGGGGCAAGTACCGGTAGTGGCCGCTGCGCTGGGTCCCGTGGCTGGTTTACCTGCCTCCCGCTTGGTAGCCTCACATTTCTCGGTAATGACGCCAAATGCAGCTGTTCTGATTGCTGGCCCTCAAGTTGTGAAGCGCGCGTTGGGGCGGGATTTGACGAAAGAACAACTTGGGGGACCGCAAGTGCATTTGAAGAGCGGGGCGGTTGATAATCTTGCGACAAATGAGCAAGATGCAATGCATCAGATTGTAAAATTTTTATCTTACGTGCCCGATAATGCTTGGTCTCGCCCCAATCGGATACGAACTAACGATCCAGTGGATCGTTGTGAGGATATACTTGCCAAAATTGTACCGTCCAATCGGCGCCAACCCTTTAAGATGAGAAGAATTCTTGAACATGTGCTCGATAAGACGGAAGGAGGCAGTAGTTTCTTTGAGATGAGCCGAAAGTATGGACCGAGCCTCATAACTGGGCTAGGTCGTCTTAACGGTCATTCAGTTGCCTTGATAGCCAATGACTGTATGTATTATGCAGGAGCAATGACAGCGGCGGCGGCCCAAAAACTAAGACGGTTTGTCGATTTTTGTAATAGCTTTCATCTGCCAATTTTGAGTTTCGTCGATGAACCTGGTTTTATGATTGGACCTGAAAGTGAGGCTGCAGGTACTATCCGTCATGGCACCGCTGCGATTGCCGCAGTACTTCAATCACGTGTACCCTGGGCAAGTGTGCACGTTCATAAGGCGTTCGGCGTTGCAGCGCAAGCGCACTTTGGGCCGGACGGGTACGTGCTTTGTTGGCCTAGCGCAGCGAGCGGGGCATTGCCTGTGGAAGGAGGGGTTGCCGTAGCGTTTGCGCGAGAGATCGCAATGGCAAGCGATCCAGAGGCAAAGCGAAGAGAGCTTGAGGATATTTTGGCAGCAAGCCAATCACCCTTCCCGAGGGCCGAGGGATTTTCGGTGCACGAAATCATCGACCCTCGAGAGACCCGCCCCAAACTTTCCGCATGGCTTGATATTGCTGTGGAAGCGCAAATTGAGCCGGCGGCGCCATTTCAAGCCACAATGCGACCATAGCAGCTTTTTGGCGCCTAGATCTTAAACTTGCCGATGGATTTTAGCAGGTGCTCCCGAGGGGACCCAGAACACAAGCTTGCGAGTTTATGTCTAAAGTGGATTGATTGCTTTTGGTCTTGTCCGGAGCATCAGTTTTGTGAGAATTAAGCTTTTTGTGGCCAAGTGCTCGCACTGCGTCCAGTGTTTTTTCCCAGTTAGATTCCCCCCGAATCGCCTCGGGGAACAAATGATCTCCCCTAGTTTCACTGATGCTTAGTATATTTCCATGTTTATCAGTACATATCTGCAAATTCTCTCTCCCGATACAATCTGCATGTAGCTGCGATGCGACACATGTTGCTATGATAAAAAATACTTTTTGTTGGACTATCATGGAAAGGGTCTTTGGTTCTTGAGTTGGATTCCGGTGGTTCAGTAATAAATAGAGTCTTANCTGAATGGTGACGGCAACTTACTGTTTCACACGAAAAGAATCAGCGTATCGAGTTCGTAATTTTGCATCATTCTCTCGAGTTCTTTACTCATCAAAGTCAGAACCCTCGGTGCGAAGTATAGTCTTTATTTCTGAAAAATGCCGAATGTCTTGCTCGGGATAAGCTTCCAATTCCTGTGCCGTCCGTTCGGCCAATTCGTCAGACATGACTCGCAGCGATTTCCCCGTTTGCAGCGCGAGGACGTACGTTTTGGCGGCCCGCTCGAAATAATACAGCCGGTTAAAGGCTGCTGCAACCGTCTCACCGAGTACCACTATTCCATGATTTCCCATGACTAGAATGTTTTGCCTGTTTTTATCGAGCAGTTTTGCGCACCGCTCGCCTTCTTCTTCGAAGGCTAGACCGCCGTATTCCTCATCGATAACATAGCGGTTGAAAAACGTTGCACAATTTTGATCGATTGGCGGTAATCGGCTGTCAGCTAATGAAGCGAGTACCGTAGTGTAGGTTGGGTGAACATGCATGACGCAACGCGCATGGCTACAATGCTTGTGCAGACCCCGATGGAGGCCCCAAGCCGTCAGGTCTGGCGCATCTTTATGCTCCAGCGTCGTTTTTTTAAGAGAATTGACAACGATCAGATCGGAGGCTCGTATGCGTGAGAAATGCATTTGGTTGGGGTTCATGAGAAATTTGGAGTTATCGAGGCTTATTGTCAGCGAAAAATGATTTGCGACGCCTTCATGCATGCCCAATCGAGCGGCCCATCGAAACGCCGCGGCGAGGTCCACGCGCGCTTCCCAATGGTCAGTGTCTTTTGGGTTGGGGTAAGAGGTCATCAAGGTCCCCCTCTCTTTTTATGTTTTTGTTAAATTCACACCGCGGTTTATTTGTGACGGAATTTCAAGAAGACTTGGTGTCGATTTGATAAGCCATCGCTATTGATTGTTTTGGATCCCTGAAAACGGTGTACACCATTTCTTTAAATTCATTAATCTCCATGTTTTCGTAATCCGGATCGAAAGAATTTTGGTCGTATTTAGCGCAAAATTCGGCGCATGCATGCCAGTTATCGTTATCTTTGAACATGTCTCTGGCATTTCTATCCATGTTGAGATGATGAAAGAAGTAGTATCCTTGAAATATGCCATGATGCTTTACTATCCAATAGTTTTGCTCCGATACAAATGGTTCTAGCATGGTGGCAGCCAAGTCCGCATGGTTTGCGCAGGCAATAGTGTCGCCGATATCATGCAACAAGGCACAAACTACATACTCATCATCCCGACCGTCTCTGAAGGCTCTTGTGGCAGCTTGCAGACTATGCTCATATCTATCAATCGCGAAACCACCTGTGTCTCCTTTCAGTAGCTCCAAGTGCGCCAGGATTCTATCCGGCAGCTTAGAGGCAAACTCTGCCGAGTGGTCTGCGATTATTGCATAATCGGCCGAGGTGCCGTCTGCCATCGCTATGAAGGAGGCTTGCTTTCCCATAATTCTATTTTCAACCATCTACCTATCTATCAATTTCTGTAGCTCGAATCTTTTTTATCGATAATGCGCTGCATTGCGTCAAACTCTAATTGGCCGGCCGGATTGCCCATGCTTTGGAGCGTCAAGAGTTGTTCGGTTTTTTTCAACACCTCGTCTTTCACTGGCACGATGGTTCTGCCGCAAGTATCTGTGGCCACCTGGATGTCACAGGCCCTTTGAAGCCCAAAAAGATTGATGAAAGCCTCCGAGATCGATCGACCGCAGCTAAGTAGACCATGATTTCGCAATATCATCAGATTTTTTTGTCCCAGATTGGCCACCAAACGGGGCTTCTCATCGTCCAAAACGACAATGCCCTCAAAGTCATGATAGGCTACCCGCCCTTGGGTTAAGGCCGAATAAAAATTGTCATGTCTCAAGCCCTCTTCTTGGCAGGCAACTGCCATCCCCGTATTGGTGTGTGTATGAGCAACGCAAATTGCATCCTTTCTCGCGGCATGAATGGCAGTATGGATAACGATACCAGCGGGGTTTACAGAATGTGGAGTTTCTTCCACGATGTTTCCCTCTATATCCATTTTTACAAGATTGGATGCACAGATTTCGCTGTAGTGAAGCCCGTATGGGTTTATTAGGAAGTGATTATCATCGCCAGGTAATTTAACAGTAATGTGGTTAAAGATAAGTTCAGTCCATCCAAGGTAATCAAAGATCCTATAACACGCTGCGAGTTGAATTCGTATTTCTTTTTCTCCTTCAGACATTTTATGTCACTCCTTAATTTGGATTAGCTACCAACCAGTCAGAGCTCTTGCAAGACTTGGCCTATTTGAGTCGCTTGTTAATAGTTTAAACGGGAAACAAACGATCGAAAATCCTATGATACCCTTCAATAAGCTATATTTTAAAAGCTAAATGCTATCAGAGTCACCGCAATCGATGATCATGTCATATTCATTTTGTTCTTTCGCTACTTAATAATGTCCTGCATGTCACAGGTTGATGCAACTGAAAATTGCTTCATAGATAGCAGTATGAGCGGCTTTTGTGTGTGTGCCGTTTGGTTGTTTGCGTGAAGGCACCGTTATTTTCTGCGTCAGCTGTCCGGTCGACGTATTTAGCGAGTAGTTGTCGCTGTATTGTACTTTCTGGAGGTAACCAGGAGAGTGGCTAAAACGTATAAGGCTCTTAGCTCGTTCGAATGAAAGACCGCTTAGAGAGCCAAGTCTTAAAGTCTCTGTATCGGGATCGATCGAAAGCAAAATTTGTCGTGGCAGCTCAGCAAATGCACGATATTCGCCATGCAAAATGTTCTGTTTTCGCATGCGACATTTAAGTCTTACTTTATATTGTGCAGCAATTAACGCCTGAGCGTCCTTAGTTTGTATTGGAGCTGGAGGTTGTTTTCCTTCTGTTGCTTCTTCGGACTCCGATAGCAGATGAATGTTTTCGCTCTCATTATGAAATTCTAGTGATTTCATTATTGAAGGCAAGACTAGGCCGAAGATTACTCCAAAGCAAATTGCTAAAGCTATACTTGGAAGATAACTTTTCGGCTTCTTCTCTGAATGTTCTTGCCTCATAGCGAATTTCTAAAGTCAAAGTCTGCACGCGCGACCAATCGTTTTTTGCTTGATCTGGCGTCAATCCATCTGGCGCGATAGATTTCAGCTTGTTTATTTGCCTTCGTGCAGTTGTCTAAAAGCATCACCAAGTCGTTGGATGATCCCACCTGAGCGGTAGGATAAAGTTTATTGCTTCTGGTTAATCGGCAGGGCTGTTTTATATTTAACTTGCTTGAGAGCAAAGCTGGATCTGATATTCGATACACCGGCTATTTTTGATAATTTATTCACAATGAATGCCTCTAGCGTCGCTATATCAGCTACCACGACTCTTATGAGGTAATCACTATCCCCTGTCATCAGATAACATTCCATGACCTCTTGCTGGTTTTTCATCTCGGACTCGAAGTGCTCTGTTGATGAATAGATCTGGCGCTCAAGGGTCACGTGAATGAAAACGCTGATGGGCAACCCAACCGTGGCCGGTGTTACTAGCGCCACATAGCTGTTAATAATTCCGCTTGTCTCAAGGGCACGAACACGGCTTAGGCAAGGTGAGGGTGTCAAACCAACGCGTTTTGCCAGCTCAGCATTCGTTAGCTTAGCTGACTCCTGAAGAACTGAGATAATTCTAAAATCTGTGGCATCGAGCAACTTTTTAGGCATTTTGTGCTAACTTTTTAAATTTAACAATACTTTTATACTGAAGAATGTGACATCAAAAAGACAAATAAGCAACATATTTTGTGATATTTGAATTACTATTTTGTCATATAGTAACTAGAGAATTTCTTTAATCATGAATGACATTGCCCAGGGAAAGAAGAGTTTTACGGATGATGATCCCATCGAAACTCAGGAATGGCTGGATTCTTTGAATTCTGTCTTGGCCTCAAGCGGCGTAGAGCGTGCACAGTACATATTGCGAGTGCTTGACCAAGCGGCTCAAAATAAAGGGATTGCCTCTTTGGAGCAGCCTTACTCAGCCTACAGAAACTCCATTGATTTGGAGCAACAAGGCGCTTACCCAGGCAACCTAGAGCTTGAGGAGCATCTGACCGCGATTATGCGTTGGAACGCTCTGGCTATGGTAATGCGTGCAAACAGGGCATATGGGGGGCTCGGGGGGCATATTGCGAGTTACGCGTCGGCTGCCGAGATCTTTGAGGTCGGCTTTCATCATTTTTTTCAGGCGTCTTCCCCCGGAGTGCCGGGAGATCTGGTCTATTTTCAGCCGCACTCCGCGCCGGGTGTNTATGCGCGGGCCTTTCTCGAGGGGAGATTAAGTGAAGCTCGGATTGCTAATTATCGTCAAGAGATTAGAGGTGATGGTCTATGCTCTTATCCACATCCCCAACTGATGCCCGAATTCTGGCAGTTTCCAACCGGTTCGATGGGAGTAGGGCCGCTTGGTGCCGTGTATCAGGCACGGTTCATGCGTTACTTAAGTCACCGCGGGCTAGCGGATACNTCCGATAGGCATGTNTGGGGAGTGTTTGGAGATGGGGAGATGGACGAGCCAGAGTCGTTAGCTGGATTGACGCTGGCTGCACGTGAAGAGCTAGACAATGTAACTTTTATCATCAATTGCAACCTCCAGCGGCTTGATGGGCCAGTTCGTGGTAACGGTCAAGTTATTCAGGAGCTCGAAAGTTTGTTTGTGGGTGCAGGATGGCACGTAATAAAAGTGCTTTGGGGCTCTGAGTGGGATAGCTTATTTGCGCGTGACAAAGAAATGGCGTTACTTCGTCGATTTGCGGAGACTGTGGATGGCCAGTATCAGGATCTAGGGTCAAAGGATGGGGACTATAACAGGATAAAATTCTTTGACACTGATCC
>NZJL01000050.1 GCA_002692165.1 Porticoccaceae bacterium | reverse complement strand
CCTTTGGCATGCGCTCAACATCAGTCAGGTCCTGGGCCATCTTGTGGATATCAATACCAGAACCTGCACCCAACGTGGTGAGGATCTGTGATGCCATTGTCGACTGGTTTGAAGCCGGACTTGCTGCGTCTGCCATCTCTTTCCCGTTTTCTATTAGTTAAACCTAGCGAGTTGCATTAAGCGATTCCCGCTAGCGAATATAGTCAAATAAACTTAACTGCGTAATTTTTGCAAAGCTTGCCTGTCCGGCCTCCAGCGATAGCATTTCAGCTGTCAGCTCGGTGACTGCTCTCGCATAATCTAGATCTTCTGCCTTGGATAGCATGTCAGCGAACCGGATCTTGGTATCTGATAGGACGTCGAACTGCCGCTGTACCTCATTAATTCTGCCACCAACGTTTGCCATGGACAGTGAGAGATTATCAACAACCTGTGAAACTTCATTAAGCGCGCGCCGAGACCCGTCGCCGCTATTGTCTTCAAGCGCTGCCGCAAAGTCTTCTATGATCGTAAAGAAACCAATGCGAGTGGGTGCCTTACCTTCCTCCTCACGAACCACGGGGGTAAAGACATCATTGCCCGGTCGGTTGACCGACATACGACGCTGATCCGAGACCGCAACCTCCATGATATTGTTGTCACCCATATACTGCACCGCGCCGGAAGCATCTTCTTGATAGGGCGGGGTCCGCATCTTGGAGCCCGAAAACACATAGTTACCGCTGCTATCCTGCATATTGGTGAGGCTCAGTAATTCTTGGCGCAGCGAGTTTGCTTCAACTGCTATGATCTTGCGGTCTGCTTCTGTCGCTGTGTCACTAGCCGCCTGAACTGCGAGTACACGAACGCGCTGCATGACGTTATCGATGGCCCGCAAGGATGCTTCCTCTGTAGCAAGTCGATCGTTCATCGTGTTCAGTGTTTTTTCGTAGCTATCTTGCCGCGCAGAGGCGGACTTGATTCGCTGTATAGTGCCTGCCTGCTCCGGGTCGTCACTAGGCCTGAGAACCTGCTTGCCTGATGACAGTTTGGCTTGCATCTCTGTAACTTTGGACTTCTGTGCGCTCATCTGATCAGCACCGCGCTGAAAGATCTGTCCCGTTGAAATCTGCATCGTAATTTACCTATCCTAATCCTAGTACGGTATCGAACAACTTGTTCGCCGTCTGTAAAACCTGTGCTGAGGCCTGGTAGGCCTGCTGAAAGCGAATCAGGTCGGCGGCCTCTGAATCTAAACTCACTCCTGAGACCGAATCTTTTGCTTCGACAGCTTGTTCGTAGACCACCTCTAACGCTTCTTTGGATATCCTGCTCAGCGTGGCCTTATTGCCCACAGTTCCCACGATATCGATGTACGCATCGCCTATCGACTGGTAGCCGCCGACAACAGGCTTATTTTGAAGATCGACCATCAGTAATATATTGCCATTGTTACCAACGCCGTCGATATTCTCCTCGATGGCAAAGGTGTCACCAGTGCTTGGTTTGGCATCTAGCATCAGCGTAAAGTTCTGATATTTGATCGGCTCCCCGAGAATAAATTCCCGCTTCGCAACCAGCGTTTCAGAACGGGTGTCGGTGATTGTGTACTGCGTGTCCGAAATAAAGGACACCACAAAAGGGGAGTCTTTCTGAAGCTCCTTGCTGGGTTCCATATCTTGCTCTGTGAACGCTGGTCGAGATNGANGCCNCNCCNTNTCCNGTTAANAAAACAGCNANNTCNTCNCCNACNGTTTCTTNNATGTANAGNCCGGTCTCTAANCCNANCTCNGCAAGATCGGCNGGCTGNCCGNTCGNACCAAAGGTAAAGCGCACCTTGTCNTCACTNGAGATNTTGAGTNTTCCNGTATAAATCCNATTNGACTGACCNAGCGCATTGGANGAGGANGTGNTNTCNGGGTTNCCAAGCTCGATATTCNTTCCCTCNGCACCCTTNAGNTTCNTGAGGCTNATNCCGCCNTCNGCATTTGCTGATGCGACCACATTGGTACCCACCAAAGACTGTGTGACAGCATGCGTACTTCCATCCAAAGTCGATGTAGGCGCTGCAGATCCAAGTGCCGCAGTATTCTGGATGAANACAAATCCTGACGAAGAAGAGCTTGTCAAACTTGCCGTGAAATCAATACCCTGTGCTTGAAGCTGCGCATTAACCTCAGTCAAAAGGTTTGCATCATTTCGACCAGTGTAGCGAGCGCGGCTATTCGTCTCATCATAGAGGTCCACGGTCGCGGTCTTTCCATTGAAGCTAAACGTTAGATCCTGACCTGAACAAGCACCTGACGCATCGGAGTCAACAAATGCAATCTCATATTGATTTTTCGTTTTAGAATTTATCAAGCTCGCCAGACCAACTGCGGTCGCATCTGCTTGGTAGTTACCGTCTATCGTCACACCATTGATTGAGACCTGTTGTGAATAGTTTAGAGCCGAAGCCTTGGAATGAATAACGTTATTTGCTGTCGCTGTCACCCCGATGCTCGTGTAAATTTTATTGGCTTGACCAAGACCGTTGGAAGTAGATCCCTTATCTGGGTTTGCGAGCTCAATAGGTTTTCCTTCGTACCCACCAGCGTTTGTTAACTTGAGGCCACCCAGTGCCGTAACAGTCGCGGCAACATTAGTGACCCCTGTCTGGGCATTAATAAGAATAGCGAGGTCGGATGCNGAGGCTGGCACTGAGTTGCCATGGGCAATTACCACTCCGTTTATCGAAACTAGTTTGCCAAAATCGAGCTCTGCTGCAGTCACATTAATCTCGGTAGCTGAAGTCACCCCACCACTGGTCGCGACGGAGTTATTAATCCAGCTCGCCATATCTGCTGCAGAAATATCTGTGTTCGCCGCAAGCGAGAGCGCAGACATTGAGTTGCCGTTAAGCTTGAGCGCGCCATTGCTAATGATGTCAATGGCACTACCTGAAGTATTTTGTGTGAGAGAAACTCGGTCGCTATAAATATTTGCAGGAATGGCTCGGCTGACCGCATCAAGACCCGAACCGTCAGCCTTGTTTGTGTAAACAATTTCTGAACTACTCTCCGCCAGGTAGCCATAGGTCATGTTCATGTCTAGATAGGCTTCATGCCCTTCACCATTGAGGTAATTGCTGTTGTACTCATTTCCCGCCATGAAGCCTTGATCAAGCGAACGCATACCTGCCTGCGTATCTTCATCAATCGCATGGCCAAGCACATGTACGCCTTCAGTCGTCATGACTTGAAACTGCATATTACTGTCGACAGGCACATCCATCTTCAGCGTGATATCACTTACTCCTCGCGGAATGACGTATGAGGGTTGCAGGTTGTTTCCGAGAACATTAATGTCGGAAATAGCATTTTGATTGTTGATTAGCCCGGTAATATCCTTGCCGAACTGGAAGCCCTCAAAGGCTAGTTCTTGCCCGAAACTAATGCTACCAGCAGCATCGCTAATGTTGTTGTTGTTTGGCACGACGCGCATCAGCGCAGATGCCGACACAGCCATGGGATCGGTCACTACCATTTGAATTCCAGATGCAGGCCTTGACTGAGGCGTTACGAAGAACGTATCACCATTGCTGAGCTTCCCATCAAACGAGAGCTCCATGCCAGCGTATTCAACCACTGAACGTCCGGGCTCAGAGAAAGAAACTGCTCCACTCGCGTTGTCTTGTATCCGCCAAACCCGGTCGGCTTCCATGTACTGCATCTCAAAAGCTGAGTACTTAAATGCTTCCGGATCAACAACGTTTACCTCAACATCTACATCACTCGCAATAGTTGGCGCTGACACCTCGAAAATCGGGTCGATAGTGAATAGTTCTTTACCCCGAAGGCCATTCGCATCAAGGCCAGCCTCGTGAATCTCATTGACTTCTTTAACCAGTGTCTGTGCAAGAAAATCAAACTGATCCATCGCTGGCGTAAGGGTCTGGCTTCTGAAGTTCATCAGCCCCCCGAGAGCACCATTCCCAATTGTACTGGTAACCTCTGCATCCCCATAAGGGTCAGCTATCAAATCAATTCGACCGGGGTCACTATCNTCAAAGTTCGCCCCTAGCGCTGTTGCCTCGACGGCCTGCACAAGCACGGTGCCACCACTATTTCCAAGGCGTATATCGACCTGGCCAGATTTCTGGGTCGTCACGTGTATGCGTGTCACCTCAGCCATGTCTCTCAAGATCGCGTCTCGCTGGTCCAGCAAGCCCGCGGGTTGCTTATCAGCCGAGCTTTTTCTCGCTAGTTGTTTGTTTACCAGGGCCAGTTGCTGGGTCAAACTATTCATGGTATCTATCTGCTGATTGATGTCCTCGCGAGTCTCTCTCTCTATATTTGCCATGCCGGATGCGACTTCCTGAAATCTGGCTGCCAGCACGTCCGAATCACGAAGAAAGTTGCCCCTTTGCGTTAACGATGCAGGATCGGTGCTCAGCTCGGCCGCGCTCGCAAAAAACTGATCCAGTGCNCTTGATAAGCCTGCGTTCTCAGAGCCCATTAAGTCAATGATTCGTTCGGCATACTTAACCTGAGGATCCTGCGTCGCAAGATCACTGCTACTGTTTCTTAAGCTGCTCTCGGTATACTCGTCGTAAGCGCGAACAACTCCCTCAATGTTCGCTCCCGTTCCCAGAAACACATTGCCCTTCTGAATTGGTGACGCTTCGCGGACATCAGTAACCTGCCGAGAGTAGCCTTCTGTGTTCAGGTTGGCTATGTTATTACTTACCGTCGACAGTGAGTGCCGATAGATCTGTATCGCATTAGCTCCAATCGAAAACATGTCACTCATGACAACACCTTAAAAATTCGGATTGTGTTATTAATCACAGGCATTACTTGGTGCTCGCTCTATCCAGATCGATTTTCATTGCTTTCACCTCTGACTCCAATGGCATAAATTTTTGCGACCTTGATTCTGTCAGTGGGATCGGGGCGGACTGCTCGTAGGTTCCTATCGCACGAGCGCTGTTGCTCTGTCTCTCTATATTTTCTGTAATCCAGTCAGCTACGCCAAAGACTCCTCGCTTGGCGATCTCTTGCGAAAGCTCTTTATGGTACATCTCCTCAAAGGTGTCCTGCGCTGACGAACCCATAAGCCCACTTTTCATAGTCTCGGTCGCCTCACGCGCAGACTTAAGAATCATCTGAATAAACAAAGCCTCAAACTTCTGTCCAACCTCGCGGGCGGCTTTTGGATCTTCTCGTTGAGCACGTGCTCTGAGCTCCCCTAGTCCAGAGAAATCGTGATAGTTGTTAGCCACTAAATTGAGATCTTTCATCTAAATCACAACCAATTGCGCACGCATACTGCCAGAGCTCTTTAAGGCTTCTAGTATCGCAATGACCGAAGAAGGAGACGCGCCTGTCTGGTTAATAGCGTCAACAATCTCCCGAAGCTCAACACCAGGTTGGAACATGACCATCTTGTTTGTGCCCCTTGAATATTTGATCTTCGCGTTCTGCGCACCTGCGGTGTTTCCTCCGCCAAGTGCATTAGGTTGGCTTATCTCATTGGTCGCGGAAATACTGACAGATATCGTCCCATGCGTTAAAGCTACAGCGCTGACACGCACGCTCCGATTGATAACGGCAGTGCCCGTGCGCGAGTTGATCACAACCCTAGCCGCGGGCTCTCCGGGCGTCACATCCAGATTTTCTATCATGCTCATAAATCCAACGCGTTGTCCGGGGTCATATGGAGCCTTGATTGCAATCGATACCCCGTCAAGAGCACTGGCTACACCAGCTCCAAAATTTTCATTTACTGCGGCCGCAATCGCATTGACGGTTGAAAAATCCGCCTCGCGGATGTTTAAAACCACATGGTCTGAATCTTCGAACGGGTTTGGCACCATTCGCTCCACCAAAGCGCCATTAGGAATTCGGCCTGATGTAGGTACCCCCACTTGCACACTCGACCCTGCGGCGTCCGCTAGAAGTCCGGTAATTGTGAGAGGACCCTGCGCCAGCGCATAGACCTCGCCATCAACACCACGCATCTCTGTCATTATTAGCGTGCCACCTCGAAGAGATTCGGCGATACCAATAGCCGATACATTGACATCTATTCGCTGCCCGGGCTTGGCAAATGGCGGCAGCTCAGAGGTCACCATCACAGCTGCTACGTTTTCTATCTTCAATTCTTTGTTGGCATTCGCAGCAGCTAGAGAAGAAAGCTGTGATCCGAGGTCAAAGTCACTAATTGGGCCATCAACGCTGATACCCAATCCCGACAAAGTGGTCCTCAACGCTTGTGCCGAAATCAACAGGTCCTTGCCATCACCTGATCCAGCCAAACCAACGACCAAACCAAAACCAAGCAATTGGTTTGCCCTAACGCCTGCGACATCGGTCAAATCCTTAATTCGGTCAGCATAAGCCACCGAATGAAAGGTCATTGACAAGCACAGAAAAAACCTAAAAANANGCATTTANATCACCCCGNTTGGCCTAGAAAGGCCAGAATTTATAAAGTAAATTAGTGCCCCATGCAGTTCTTGAAGCATCTGTTAGCTCACCAGTACCTCGGTAGGATATCTGAGCATTTGCGATCCGTTGAGACAACACAGTGTTATCTGGTTGAATATCAGCAGGCCTTATAATGCCTTTCACTCGGATGAATTCGCTACCCTCAGTGAGGGCAAGCTGTTTTTCGCCGATTATCATGAGGTTGCCGTTAGCGAAGACTTCAACCACCATTGCTGATATTGATCCCGTAATCCGTGCTTTCTGGTTGGCCACGCCTGAGCCATCACTTGCTATTGCCCCTCCATCAACTTCCATACCTTGCGTAATGCCTGTGCCCACGCCCAATCGCTGAGCCGCGGTGTTTAAAATATTGGCATTCATCACATCATTCTCACTCTCACGGGTTGTCTTTAAACCGCTTGTCCGTGAGGCTTGCGTAGACTCGTCCAAAAGAACAGTAATTAGATCGCCTACCTTCTTCTTGGATGGCTCATAAGCACGCAAGTTACCGAAGAGTCCTCGGCCGCTGCTGTAAATACCTCCCGTCACTTGCTCACTTTTCTGCTCGGGAATAGGCATAATAGGAGCAAATTCTGCCGTAGGCATCAGCCGAGGCTCCTTGTTTACAGCACAGCCAGAAACAATCATTCCAGCCCAAATGACGAATATCAAACTCATTAAGCGCATAACTCTAGCCCTACAGGTTGTTGTTCAAGAAGCGTAACATGCCGTCTGCAGCTGATATCGCCTTTGAGTTTACCTCGTAAGCTCGCTGGGTCTCGATCATATTGACCATCTCCTCGACCACATTGACGTTTGAGGCTTCAAGGGACCCTTGCATTAACATGCCAGCACCATCTGCTCCCGGGAGACCCACAATAGGCGCCCCACTAGCGACCGATTCCTTGTAAAGATTTCTTCCCATGGGGGAAAGTCCCGAATTGTTGATGAACCTCGACACCTGAATATTCCCAACTTGCGCTGCCCCGCCGCCGTTTGCCAACTCCACAGTCACCGTACCATCCCTACCCACGGTGATACCCGCCGCATTCTGGGGTATGACGATTGCCGGCGTAAGGAGCTCACCACCGGCTGTAACTAGCTGACCCTGAGACGAAATCTTGAAAGAGCCATCGCGCGTGTATGCCAAAGTTCCATCAGCCTGCTGTATTGCGAAAAATCCTGGTCCGCTAACCGAGACATCTAGCGCATTTTCCGTCTTGATAATGTTCCCTTGAACATGCAGCTTTTCAGTGGCTACAATCCGCGTTCCAGTTCCAAGCATGAGGCCCGTCGGCGCCTCTGACTGAGCATCTGCCTGTCCTCCAGCGGGGGCAACATTTTGGTATAGAAGATCCTCAAAAACCGCTCGATCTTTCTTAAACCCTGTCGTGTTAACGTTTGCTAGGTTGTTTGAAATGACTGACATTCGGGTCTGCTGCGCTTGCAGCCCCGTCTTTGCTATCCATAATGAAGCGTCCACTTAAGTTCTCCTGTCATGCGGCTTAATTTTAGATCCTTTTGATCGTTGAAACTCTGCCGCTAAAGTTCTGTATACTTATGTCGATCCTTGACGTTATACGAGCAGATATAGCTCTCTCAACACTCTCTGATGCAAAAGCAATGCCAAATGGCGATATAGAGCCACTTTGCTCACTTTTCTGCCAGTTTATCAAGCAGTTACATTATCCTTCTCATCAGTCGAAATTAAGCTGCCACTTACTTGGCAAGATCATGCCGCTCTCTTTTGCCACAATGTCAGTATTGCGTCACTCGGAGCTCCGAATAAGTCGGGTTTCCCAAACTTTACCGCAGCAGAAAGTGGTTTTTCCCGACACCATTGTTTGGCTAAATTAACGATCTGATCTAGTTCGAAAAGGTCAAGCGGAATATGCAGAAATTGGCTTTTGGAATTTTAGGATTTGTTGTGGGTGCGCTGCTTCAACTCAAATTCTTTGAGCGAATCTGACTTTGCTAAGATGTTTTCATCATCGATGAGCCTGAGGAGTCAATATTCTGAATCTCTTTGATCATCTTGACTTGCATCTCGAAGGAGCGAGTGAAATCAATCATCTTGACCATTACATCGATCACATCAACGTTACTGCCCTCCAGTGCTCCACCGCGCACAGAAACTGGCAGAGGTCCGCTGTCAAAATCTTGACCTCTCAACTCTAGCTCGGCTGGCGTATATAAACCATCTTCACGACGGACGAGGGGCGTCTCACTAGCATCACGAAGTAGCAATTTTCCAACTTCCTGAGGTGGCTCGTTTGGGTTGGTAGGAGAAGAAGCTAACACCGTGCCGTCAGGCGCCACAGACAGGAGCAGTCCTTCTGGTGCAGTCATGGCTCCACCCTCGCCCAAAACCACATGCCCAGCCATAGTCTTGATTAGACCGTCGCCCGCTATAGTTAAATCACCGCGCCGTGTAAAACCAATATCTCCATCAGCAGCTTCAACTCCCAGAACAGTCGAGTCGTTCATAGCTACGTCCAAGCCTCGACCTGTTTCTATAATGCCGCCCGGTTCTAGCTTGATGACATCATCCATAACNAGAGCCGGTTGGTACCTNGCAAATCCCGGTCCTTCNATCTTCACTGCNGAGGTTGCAGCCTCAAATGATTCCTTNAACCCTATCGTGGTTGANTTTGCCATCGAGTTGGTAATCGATGCCCTGACTTTTGACATCTCTTTTATAGANGCAAGGGCNGTNAAAGCTAGCTTNTCCATTCTATATAACCCTCATCCTCTCAAANANANTNTANTACNNATACTAACCACGGATGTTAATAATCGTCTGGGTCAGCGATGAGCTAGTCTCAATCGCTTTAGCGTTGGCCTGGAAATTTCGCTGGGCAGTAATCAAATCCACAAGTTCCGACGTTAAATCTACGTTAGACCTCTCACGAGCACCTGCTCGAATTGTTCCATAGCCCGCAGCGCCCGGTTCATCCAGCACTGCTTCACCTGACTTGGAGGACTGCGAGAAAGTTGTGTCACCAATCTGACGTAACCCCTTTGGCGTCGCAAAATTTGCGATCAATATCTTGCCTAAAGCTTTCTGCGAACCATTTGAATAACTCGCCTCTACCAGACCATTATCGCCGATACTTACACCTACCAAGTCACCTTCAGGTCGACCATTTTGCGTCTGACTTAACACAGAAAACGGGCTATTGAACTGGGTGCTTCGTTGATAATCCAAATCGACGGTGCCACCAATTACGTCAGCACTCTTGAGCGTAATCTTTGAGTTGGGGGAAACGATGGTACCTGCGGTACTGAAAGTCAGCTCGCCGCGATCCAAAAAGATGGGAGTCCAGAAAGGAACGTTGTTCTCCGAGAAGTCGCCGCCATCAGTTGTCTCAGTCCACTCACCTTCAGAGTTCTGCGACACATAGAGCGTGCTAGTTCCAGACATATCGGGCTCCAACTCGATAAACGATGAAGAGCTACCAAAAGCCGGTTCTACGGCTTCGAAACCAAAGTCAGAGTGTCCCGCTATCTGGATAAAAGACTCTGACGTGGCGGTTGAGCCAGTAATAGTAATTGCGCCGGCTGCCTCGCTGAAACTAACGTTAACGCCAGAGACCGATCGACCTAGCGAATCTGCCATAAGATTGATTTGATTCTCCAACTGAGTCGTAAACAAACCAATCGAATAAGAGCCTTTGTCTAACGAAATCTGTTTCGAAATACCATCTATAATTACTGTAAGGTTACGGTTGTCGTCATTAACAAGGAATGCCTTACGAGGGTCGACACCCATGGTGTTACCGGTAATTGATGCCGGCTGAGACACGATGCCGCGCTGCGCCGGCTTGTTCTCAATCAGTGACACGTTGGGTGCTACCACTTGATCGCCTGAATCAAAACCAAATAACGCCACGTTCAAGGCCGCTTTTTCGGTCTCTTCGCGCAGGTTTGATGGCGGATAGAGATCCTTGAGCGAAATACTGGATGTGTCCCCAGTTGTGCCCGACTTAAAAAAGAATTTATTGTCTCGATACTCAACATTAATGCCAAAGCGTTGATCTTTAACTGGTGCCGTCAACGAAGCTGTTGGTGCTGCAACGCTGATTAGCGTATCCGCTAAGTCAGTATCGACGAGTGATGCAGTAGTCCCGCCTGATGTATTAGTTGCATCATAAACAGCCGCCACGGCGCCGCCAGACGCTCCCCACAGAGGATTAATGGCAGTAGCATCTGCCGCAGCATATGTAATGGTGCCGTCTTGAGCTACTGTTTGCGCTCTATTGGAAAAGTTTATCTGGCCAACGTTATCTCCAGTTTGTTGTATACGCCAACCAACCCGAGCGTAGTCCCAGGACACTTGCACATCATTGAAAGGAAACTCGCCGGTTCCATCGCCATTAGCATCTAACATTTCATACTTCGCAAGAGCGTAGTTGAGAGCCACCGCGAGATTTTCGGGCATTATAAACTCGCTGTTTACGCCATCATCATCGGCCGGCATTAATGCGTCGTTGAGCTGCGAGTTAAGCGCATTTGCTTCAGCCGCTGCTGCCACTGCCGCATTAACTCCCGTTCGCTCCAGGTTTTGAGCTTCAGTCAGAGCTCCCGATTGGAAAGTAAAAACTGGTTTATTCGCGACCGGCAATTGGAGCTCCACTTGAGGGTCAGCTGTTTCTGGCTCTAGTTTATGTACATTTGTGTACTGAATATCAAGTCTGCTTTCGCCGGCATTCCAAGTTAAACCAAAAGGCAGCGCCGGATTTGCTGCGTCCGCAGCAGCTATTATCTCCGCTGCAGCAGCCGCTAAAAATGCAGCTTTCTCTGCGTCAGTGTAGATAAAGTCAGCATCATCAGCAGGGGCACCAGCTAGCGTAACAGCGGCGGTAAAGGTGGAACCATCTCCGCCAGTAACTACAAAGTCACCACCGTTTCTAAGCCCATCGAACGAGAGAGGAACGCTGCCTCCGCGCATGTAATCCTCGATCATATCAGAGGTATCTAAGTCGATTGAGACCGGATTTTCTCCAGCGTTATCATAACGCGTAATTTGGAGTGCCTGAGAAGCAGCGGAGGTGTAATCGAATCGCCCGGAATCACCAAACCTCTGGTTGAGAACATTCTCTAGCTCTTGAGCAATCTGAGTGCCTGATCGNGGCACGTCGCTACCCGCCAAATGTTCAAGCCCGATCTTGATNTCCGACGAACCGTCTATCGACATAGCGAATAAGTCTTTAAGCTCTTCCCTGGTGTACCCAGAGAAATCAAAGCCGTCGCTACCATTGGTTAGATTAAGCGCATCAATGTTTGCCGTACCAGCCAAATCAGACAATTCAACGGTTGCGGCTAGTGATGCGGTAGGGTCAGCTAGCTTATCGAATGAATACTTTTTATATAACGTTCCTTGTGTAATTAGATACTTATCACTCTCAGTGCTTGTTCTCTGCAGTTCCTGCAATTCAGTTCGACTTTTAATCTCGCCGTACTTATTAATAAACATTTCATCACCAGCATTCTCGGCTTTCTGGATCAAAGCAGTATCAATCGGCTGAGCGATACCGTTATCATCGGTAATGTAAACGTGAGTTTGATACTTATTGAATGGATCGTCGGCTGTTGCGTTTTGAGTTTTTACATAATAAATGGTCGCTAGGTTGGCGGAGCCCGAAGTTCCATAGACTGTCAAAGAAGTCGTCTTGTGGTAAGTAGACGGATCTGCCGGATTAAACGAATCAGTAATTGGCGTGACCTGAGCAGGCAAGTTCAANCCTAGCTCAACCTCGGTNGTCGGTCTGAACTCAGCAACTGTCTTCCGAGGAATGGTCATCGCACTTGGATCTTGAGAGAAGTCGGCTTTGTTGGTTGAGTCTACCGGCAAAGATTGGAGCGCCTGGCCAGAACTGTTCACCATCTGATTTTGCTCATTAAGCATAAAGGCCCCGTTCCTGGTATACACCTTTGTGCCATCAGAAGATTGGAGGGCGAAAAATCCGTCACCCGCGATCGCTAAATCAAGTGCGTTTGCAGAATTTTCGATATTACCCTGGCTGAACTCCTGTGATACTTCCTTAAGCGAAACACCACGGCCGATGACCGAGCTGGATTTCTCCAGAGGCGAGGTCGCGAAAATATCGCCAAAGTCAGCTTCAGAACGCTTAAAGCCGCCTGTACCCGAGTTTGCAATGTTGTTTGAAGTCACTGAAAGCTGGGTCGTGNCTGCGTTCAAACCTGTTAATGAAGTATAAAATGACATTCTTCAATCTCCTGTTTACTCAATTTCCTAATTTACATACTTATTCTTTTAACGTCAGACATGGATACCATAGAACCATTCCCAACTTCCAAAGACATTTCCTGTGAGTTGGGGTTCCAGCTCACGCTCCTTACTTCTGTTAATGTGGTAACCGGTGCAGTCTCAAGCTTCCCGTGACGGATATAACTGGCCGTCATCCTGTAATCTCCCCCGGGAGCTAGTTCACCGCTTGTGTTGTACCCGCTCCAACTCATATTCACCAATCCGGGAAGCTGCTTTCCTGAAGTGTCTCGGTGAACGAGTTCACCCTTGGCATCATAAATACTCATAATCACTGAATCAGCACCGTGCTCAAGGTCAATACTTCCTTGGACCAGTTCACCTTGCGTAGAGGCGAAGAAGCCGCCTTCGACCGCAACCCGCTTTCCGACAAGGTTTGCGCTTTGAAGCATTCGCTCGTTCCGCACCCCACCCACCATAGCATCCATGGAGTCTCTCATATCATAGTTAGCCTCCAACGTGGAGAATTGCGCAAGTTGCGCCACGAAGGCCTCATTTTCCATCGGAGACAGGGGATCCTGATTATTAAGCTGAGTAGTAAATAACTTAAGGAACGCATCGCGACCCATATCATCGTTTGAAGTGTCGCGAGTGAGCTGCTCTTCTTCATATTGAACTGTTGTCAGGATTTGTGATGCCGAAATCGGATTCGTCATACCCTAACCCCCTATACTTTTGTCAATTCTAGTGTGCGATTCATTAAAACCTTAGCGGTATTAACGACTTCAACATTATTTTGGTAACTTCGCCCTGCGGCCATCATCTCCACCATTTCCGTGACCTCATTAACGTTGGACGCATAAACAAATCCATCTTTATCTGCTTTAGGATTACTCGGATCCAAAACTTTTCGATTGACCGCGTTATCATCGACCATGCCTGAAACCTTGACCCCTCCCAAATATGGTGCGCCTTGATTCAACTGCTCCTCTCGAACCAATGTTTCAAAAACTGGTCTTTTGGCCTTGTAAGCAGTCTCGACAGACCCCGCAACGGTGGAGGCATTTGCCATGTTTGAAGCAGTGGAATTTAAACGTACCATCTGAGCATTCATGCCAGTTGATGCGATGCCGATAATTTTATCCAAAGACATATTATTTACTCTCCTCTCAACGCTTTACGAATGCCGCCAATGTCACTTTCTAGAAATCTTAGTGTGGCCTGATACTTCGCCGCCGCCTTGCCATATCTTGCTTGCTCCACACTCATTTCAACCGTATTTCCATCAATTGAGGTGTTGAATGGAACAGTGTAAAGTAGATCAGCGGTTGCTCTGTTTGGCTGTCCTCCTAAATGACCGCGGTGAGTCGTGTAAACGTCGCTTACTTGTTTTTCCTCGTGATCATTGTTGAGGGCTTTTGCTAGGGCCTCCTCGAAATCAATGCCGCGGGCCTTATAATTTGGAGTGTCTACGTTTGCGATGTTGCGAGAAATTACCTCGAGATGCTGCTCCCGAAGTTGAATCGCTTTCTCGTGTAGATTGAAAACATTCTCAAACAATTTCATAACGCTCTCTCTAAAGTTCCCGACCGTTGTGTCGAATAACTAACTATTTGTGGAGTTAAAGTTACTGTACCTCAAACCAATGCAAAACCGATGCCAAATGACGGTTCCATCCCACTTGACCGTTAAATATTGCATGTTTTTCAGTAGTTTACTCTTATGGTCGGTAAACCCGTTATCAGTATTTGCCGCTTTTAGCGGCTTACATTTGCCGCAACCGGTTGCCGCTATGTCAGTATTGCGTCACCCGACACAAAAGCTCATACTCTAGGACATGAATAGGTTTCCACTCGTTATCTTTCTTGTGTTTTTGTGCTCTTTCAGCACAATTCCAGCATCCTCAGAGCCACTTACAATAAGCAAAAACAAACAGAATCTTATCATGCAGGTACAAAGCTGGGTCGCTGCCGAGAGAGAGATAGATGAGGCAAGTGTTCAGGTAGGGGCCTTAGACCGACGCTTTTTGGTTCCCTCATGCCCTGCTGATTTTCAAGTCAGTTTCCCTTTTTCAAACAATTACCAGTCAGTCCGGGTGGATTGCATAGAAACTGAATGGAAAGCATTTCTGAGAATTAAAATTAATAGCTTAGGACAAAGCTTCGTCTACAGCCAAGACTTTGCGGCTGATCATTCGCTAAAAAGAGCGGATCTGAAGGTTAAAAAGTTAAAAATACGAACTCAAGGTTTGGTAACAAAGTTAGAGCAAATTGACAACAAAAGCTTAAGGAAATCAGTTCGTGCCGGCGAGTTCGCAAAGCTCCAGCACCTGACAGAAAGCGTGACGGTATTTCGTCTCACCGAAGACATACTGCTTGGAGAGCCTTTGAGGCGTGACAGCCTTCAGCAAATTTCTCGACCCGTTAACAAGACATTAATGGCTCAGCGCTTCCCTGAGCGCCTTCTAGAAAGAGGCATCGCCGCAAGAGATCTTTCTAAAGGCCAAATTTTACAAAAACGCGATATTAAACAGCGTCATCTGGCGCTGATAGCACAAATCACGCTAACCAGAGGTCAAAAATTGTCCTCGGAGAATGCTCG
>NZJL01000049.1 GCA_002692165.1 Porticoccaceae bacterium | reverse complement strand
GGGGCGAAACGAAATCATACTAATCAATCAATCTGGCAGAGGAGATAAGGATATTTTTACAATAGCAGATGCCTTAGACGACCAAAAGTGGAAATCTTTTATTAACGAAAAGTCCGACCAATATCTTAGAGAGAAATATTAGTGTCCTTGGCTGAATACATCCAAGAGAAGCGCAAAACAAAAGATATTTTGATCATGGCTCATGTGGTGTGTGGCTTCCCATCTTTCGAAGATAACATGAAAGCGCTGGACATCATGCAGTCCAAAGGGGTTGATCTAGTTGAGCTTCAATTCCCATTCTCTGAACCGAGTGCTGACGGCCCTCTCTTCGTTCAAGCGAATGAGGAATCATTAAAATCTGGTACGACCGTAGACCAATGCTTTGATTTTATGAAAGAAGTGACTAGTTTATTCTCTTTTAAGGTGCTTATGATGGGGTACTACAACACCGTTTTTAAGATGGGTGAAGAAGAGTTTCTAAGGCGTTTGGCTAATGCCGGTGGAGCCGGTTTCATTCTCCCTGACCTCCCTTTAGAGGAGGCGGTAAATCTCAATTCTGTGGCAATCGCAGAGGATCTTGCGCCGATTGTTTTGATGACACCAACCAGCAGCGATCAAAGACTGGCAAAATTGGGTGCGGCCAGCTATGGCATGGTTTATGTAATAGCGAGAAAAGGAGTGACCGGTTCAAAGACAATTATTGGCGATAGCGTGTTGAAACTCGTGGAGCGATGCCGCAAACACACAGATGTTCCGATTGCCGTAGGGTTTGGCATCAGTGGAAGAGAAGACGTCGATGCTCTTAGTGGTCATGCTGATGTTGCTGTCGTTGGCTCAGCCGCACTGAGAGCTTGGAAGCAATCGGGTGCTAGCGGGTTACACGATTTATTTTCGAGCCTCTCACGGTAAAAATTTCCAAATAATCTTAACGAAGACTCTTCTTTGAGGCCGTCTGATATCTCCAGTCATTAAGAACCTGCATTCGAACCTCTGAGAATGGCGGAATCTCGCCCAATGCGAACTGCTTTACACATATCAGATGTGCGCCGTATACCGATGTTATAGGTCCTTCCCAGCAAGGGAGTTCGCGAGAGTATCTTGCTAAATTTATAATCGCAAGACTGGCAGCTTTTCCCAACGTTTCATCGAGTTGTAGGCTTGAGATATGAGTGAAATGGGCGGGCAAGGGGGCTTTATCACCTTTAGGGACGACTTTTGCGCTGAGCGAAAGGGCTTCTTGGGCAGCTGAAATCGAGCCCCCCCCCCTTGCAGCAATTGTGTAGACAACTTGTTGGAGAGTTATTGTTGATGCCCCGCGATATTCTTCTTTCTCGCTTTCGAAGAAGGCGCTCAGCTCTTCGTCACTTGGAATTTCGGATGTTGTAATACTCTTAGTCAATTTGTCCAAGCGCAGCTCTAAACTATTTTCGGTTGTTTGTGCACTCAACTGATCGATAGTAGGGTGCCTTAAACCCATTTGCCGACTGATAAGTTTTTCTTCTAGCTGGTCTTGGAATTGTTGAATATTTTTAGGAGTCGCATACAGTTCATTCCAGCTATGTTGCTTTTTAGTTGGCCCTGTTTCCATCAACGTGCTCGCAAAGAGTGCGCAGAGAAGAGCGATAGAAAAACCTATAATCGGGATGTTATTATTCATGGCGGTCTAGCTTTGCTAGCTTAATCTAAACTGGCTCATCGTTTAAATACCTTTATAACCTGACCTGCTTTTGGTTCGCCCGCTGGATATAAACCATTAATTACCCTCAATATTGCTACGTCTGAGCGTTTGAGGTTGAAGTACTGAGTGAGCCCATCAAATGTTGTGTTGCCCGTGGCTTTGATGTAGTGGATTTTCTGCGGTTGCTGACCATCTATCTCTGCCTGCGATATGGTTCGAAACGTGCTGATAGCCTCCATAAAGAGCTTGTCGAAATTGGCAAAGTCATCGGGGTTTGAAACTTCGCCCCGGAATAGATAAGCATGTAATTTGTAGAATATGACCGCAACTCTAACAGTATTTTCTTTGTTGTCTTCCCCGGTTTCCTTTAATTTTCCGGTAAATCCATTGAGCCGTGCGGGTGAAATATTCTCTCCTTCAGCAACTTCGGTCACTTTCAATTGATTGAAAAGATACTCCTCTGGACTTTGGGCTGTTCTGCCCAGTCTGGTCATAGATAGGCTCGCTTTCTTTTCAGGGGATTCACCCATGACGACTATTGGTGCAACGCCCGCGGTTTTTGTCCAGCCTTCAGGTAAGTCAAAGCGCACTCTCCATCTCATGTTGGAATAACGCCCAGCAGGTGTTTTTTTTGCCAGAAAATTGTTTCCCCATATGAGATCTTGCGTAAGTTCTCGATATTGAACAGCGCCATTGCTTTTGGGAGCCCCAGTAGTGAGCTTCGAGGCCTTGGATACGACGGCGCGAAGTCTAGCGTCGTTTCTTGGGTGAGAGGCAAAAACCCCGTGATAGGTCGGTCTTATCGCCCCCCTGGACTTAGCTTGTTCTTTTTGAAGTGTTTCGAAATCTTTCATAATTGATAGCATCGAAAGCATCTCGTTGACATCATAACCGAGTTTTGCCATGTACTCTGCGCCAACCTCATCTGCCTCCAATTCCTGTCGGCGGCCAAATGACCTCACGTTTGCTTGGCCATAAGCCATTGCCGCTTCCGCGGCGTCACCGCTGCCGCTAAGAATATAAATTAAGGTGCTTAAAACTTGATTTGAAGTGCCCTTTGAGAAACGTTCCTTGACATGATCGCAGGTGACATGCGCAACCTCATGGGCTATGACCGATGCAAGTTGGGCCTCGTTACTCACGTAGTTGAGAAGCCCGCGATTGACATAGACGTAATTATCGGCGGTTGCAAATGCGTTGAGTTCGGGGGAGTCTAGCAAGGTGAAGGTGAATTTCTCATCCGCCATTTCAGAAACAGCCACTATCTCTCTACCCAGTTTGTTGATGTAGGCTATTAATTCGGGATCGTTAAAAATAGGCGTATTCTTCAGCGTCTCCTCATAGATCTCTTCTCCACTGGGGGCGCCAACGCTTGCAACGGATATCAGGAGTATTACGACCAACCAGGACGCCGAAAATATTTTCCTCTCCCAGCCGACTTCCCTCATCCGATCATCTCTGACTTGTTACGAGTTATTGAAAATGTTGGACAACTGATTGCCAAGGCTAGAGCAAGCATCGTTTTTGACTGGTGTCATCAATGGAATCGGAGCAATAGCGCCAATGAGATAGGATGTACCTTCAGAGTCAACCCGAACTCTTGCGACCTCACTGAGATTCTCAATGTCCCATACGATAGCCTCATATATAGACGACTTGTCCCACTTTGCGAACCCGAAGCAACCGGCACCTCCTGGGCCAGCAGCACAACTAATTGACCCAGCTTTGTCAATTGTTTTGGTCGCGCCGTCCAGCCATACGAAGTAGCGCACACGCTTGTCCCGAATCGACTGCCCAATTAGCGGTTCTTGCATCAGGCGACGCATTCTTGGAAGTGCCTTGGGAGCGGTTCGCGGTTCAAGCCAAGGGTACAATGCGTCCATAAAATCTTGTTCTTGAAGTACGCCAACACCAGGTCCTTGCAGTTTCCTGCCCACGCATTCCACAAATTCTGCGTCAGTTTCATAGTCTCCCGAGTCTCGTCGGCCCAGAAGCACCACATTGTCGCCATCACCAATAGTTATTTTCTGATCCCCGCTCCGGTACTCGTCAACGGTGGTTGTGGTAGAGCACGCGGTAAGCCAAAAAAGCACAATTACTACTAGAAAATTTTTCATCGACTGTCCTCAAGTGCATGACTTTCGAGATAGCGTTTGACTGAGGGAATACGAAAAAAATCTAGACTAAGTTTAGCACCAACATCGCGAAGCGCCGTTTCAGTTGCGGAACCGATGGCACGATCTTTTGACCATGAGGCATTTGCGGTCTTACCGTATACGGGCATGTACCAGTTATCTAGATTANCGCCATCGCTTGATCGAATATCGATGTTGTATTTGATCCATACCTCGTAAATACTAAGGTAATTATCCGCGGGCACGGAAACTTGCACATCTACCACAGAGGGAATTACAACCAGACGATGTGATTCATCGACAAGTTCGATAGAG
The DNA here is from genome assembly GCA_002692165.1 of Porticoccaceae bacterium. Classification (GTDB taxonomy): domain Bacteria; phylum Pseudomonadota; class Gammaproteobacteria; order Pseudomonadales; family Porticoccaceae; genus TMED48. The sequence continues at coordinate 36,768 of NZJL01000049.1, read as the reverse complement.
TCCAAGAATGTGACATCGCTGACTAGACCTGTGAAAGCGTTTTTCCAAACTTGCTTTTGCCCTGCACCAATGTCAATAGTTGTCGTTTTATTTGGCGTTGCGACATAACTTGAAAAATCCGGTTCAAGCACCACAGCTGCTTTTAGGTCACGCGGTTTTGTAATGAGCATTGGAAAATCAGCAGTAATTTGGACATTGCTTGAACCTCCGCATCCTGTGACGCTCAGAAATATACAAAGCGTCAAGCCTCTCGAAACAGGCCCAAAAAAGGAAAATTTGATGTTTTCAGTTTTCTGATCATCGCTTGTCATCGTCTAGTTGCCTCGGGTTCGATGGTGTTGAGACCAATAAAAGCGCCGTTGCTCCTTGAACTTAGATTGCGCATTAGGGCCGCATACTTAACAGCCTGTTCGTAGAGTCTTGCATCTGAGAAGTCCTCCATTTGTTTAAGTAGCCAAGGGAAACCCATTCCATGAATACGAATCTTCGGTTTGCCGCTACGGCCCTTTTCCTGCAGCTTATCAATCCCTTCAATTAGGCGGCCTATGTCAGCAAATGTTTGATAGTCGTCCCCTAAGACAAATATGCAAAGCTCTTTGTCTTGAGCGCTGTAGGTTTGCACTGCGGCCACTAACCCTTCTGTCGGATCCGATTGAATATCGGAGGACCACAACACATACTTGGCCAATATCTCCTTTCTACGCGCTTCGGTGTCCGCAACCCATCCACCTGCTGTTTCAGGATAGAGGTACTGTCCTCTATTGTTTACGATCTGCAATCCCTCGACGCGCGGATAAGTATCAAGAATCGCTCTGAACTGCTGATCCACTGCTGCTTTCATCTGCTTCATACTGCCAGAGCTGTCTATCAAAAATATAATATACTCGCTGTCGAGCGGGATTCCTCCGACCTGATTATCAGCAGTCACAATGCGTTCCCCCTGTAAACGCTCTTTTTCCTCTTGATAGTACATTGCCATCAGTTTCATATCTTCGACGGTGGGACGGTTCTCGTCTATCTCTGGCACCATTATCACCTTTGATTCGATTTTCTCCTTCATTTTCTGTGTCTGCTGCTTCATAAGCTCCAACTCGCTAAGACTGCTTTGCAATTCCTGTGTTAACAGTTCATTTTCTTTTCTTTTTGCGAAGAGGGACTCTTGCAACAATTTGACGGAAGAGATGATTGTTTGCTCGAGTTCGGCTCTTTTGGCAGGATCACCGAGCTCGGCGACGACAAGCAATAGAACGACGGCCCCAAAGCCACAGCTTATGATATCGAGAAACGATATGCTCGCTTCATTTATTTGACGTCTGCGGGTTCTCATTTTCTATTCTCCGTCCACCGTTTCGTCAGGCACATCACGGCCAATCTCTCGAAGGCGTTATAAAACTACCTTTACTATCATAGGCTAGCTTCCAGTAAAGTAAAGCTGCCTCCGGATCACCGTCAAGCGGATAAAGGATCGTTGAAACCGGAATACTGGGAGGAATCTGTTCCAAAGCCTCGAGAAAATATTTTCTTCTCTCACTCGGAGTTACCATATATTTGTTTGGTCTGGTTTGCCCTTGAGTGGGAAGCCCATCGGTCAATAAGAACACAAGATCTGGTCGAGGGTTAAGCGGTTTTATTTCCGCCAGTACATTTTCGAGGCTTGTGCCCGAGTTTGGTGAATATGTCCGTACGCCTTCGATCGCCTCCTCCTTGACTAGCTGATCAGGAGAGAGCCACTGCCCGAATGAATCGGCAACGGCCGACTCGGCGCTGGTGTTGAATATGTATATCTGAAAGGCAATGTTTTCTCCGATATTTGCAACTAGCCAAATCACCGTTTTTACAACCCACTGCCACTTTTTTGCATCTTCAATGGTAGCTTGGCCTGACTTGATCGCAAAACCTAACTGGATTCCTTCTTGAACTGTTTCGCTCAGCATGCTGGCTGACCCGTCGACCAAAATCAGAATTTGTTGGCCACTGAAGTCGAGCCCCGTCATCAGGTTCTTACCATACCAACGCTCTTGCGCTTCACCTTCCTCCAATTCAATCAGCGCAAGCTCAAGTTCTTTTATGGACTCCTCCAAGTTTTTATACTCACCATCATCCAGCGGTAGATCAACCGTGGGTATTTGGTCTTGTCTTTTGAGCGCATCGTATTTTGCCCTAGCCGCCTTCAAGGTGGTTCGTGCTAACCTAAGGTCATCCTTTATTTTTATGAGATTGTCTTCCTCCATGTCTATATCGTCTTCCAGGCGCTCAATTTCTGCTGTCCCTGTAATATTTGGGCTCACTTCATCCTCTATGTTGTAACTCAAGATTATGAATAGCAGTGTAACCGCACCGAATCCGCACGCCATGATGTCGAGAAAAGAAAGGCTAAAAGCTATGTTCCGGCGTTCCTTACGCATCGTGGATCTCTATGAGCTGAAGTTTAAATTTTCCTATTTTGAGCCACTCCCCACATGCTGCATACTTGGGGAAAATGATTGTCACACCATCTGTCTTGTGAAGGATCTTTAAGCGCCGCCCATCAGCGTGAATTGTCAAGTCCGAGTCAGACCTTTCACCTCTTGCTATCCTCACTCCCCTATCCCTGAGCCACAAACTTAAGGGATCATCTAAACGCCATGCGCGACCCTCATTTACCAAGTGCGTGGCGGCCGGACCCGCTGCAACCTCCTCAGAATTAGTTGATTTCAGAGTGACGATTCGCTTCAACGGAGTGGGAGAAATAGCTCCGCTTTGGACTAAAGAAAATCCTTTCTGAGCTAACATATTAAAGTCAACTCGATCCGCGCTTACCAGGTCCGTCATAAAAGTGGCGACGATTTCCGAGCCGGATCCNAGGAGTAAGCGATTAGATCGGCANTTATCGAGGCGCNGAATAAGCTTTTTAAGGAAAGGGTCTAAAAGTTTTTTNAGGTCGCCATGGGAGAGTGTCACGGTCAAAAGTCCATTGGGAGTATCCAAAGATATGGTTGCTTCGTCATTAGTAACAATCTGAGAGATCGCTTTTGGAATAGCGTTATAGAGCTGTTGCTGACTTGTGGGAAGAAATAGTGGGTCATACCGGTTCGCTGAAATCAACTTCTCGCTCGCATGCATTGCAATCTCGCGATAGATCGCCGTTGTCCCGAGTTCGGGGATCGTTTCATGACTACGTATTTTTTTATTTTCGTCCACTCTGTCTAGCTGGGTGAGTACGGCCTGATGGAGTTGCAGCTCCACAACATGCTGATGCTTAGNGCCTGCCGCTAGTAGCGCGTTGTCGATGACTCCGCAGATTTCCGCTGGAACTGCCTTGATAAGTCCAAGCAAAAGGGATAATTGCCCGTTGTCGAGACTCGCTGGCACGCTCAATAGTAGCTGCGGGCTTGGGACTTTTGAGAGCATACTGCATAGTTGAGCGTAGGCCATGTCGGCGTGATGCCGAGCATATTTTAATTTTTTAGGCAACGGATTTTGATTGAGTTCATGCCAGAAGCGATTATTGGATAAATGGGGTTTAGTCCATGCCGTTTCATAGGCGGCTGAACCAGTCACCAAGCCTTGCTTTGATGAGTGGGAAAAACCTGTCTCGATCGATGTTTCACCGTTCTCGGATATGAGCCGCAGACATTGGTCATTGATGTGCAAGAGTGCGAGGGTCATATCTGCGGCTTAGGACTTTAGAAATCGCAGAAGGTTCTGTTCGCAGTAGCCTTGGGTGTCCAGCACGAGTCGTTCCTGCATCAACTGAAGTTGATGCATGAAGAACATTACAAACATGCTGATAAGTAGTGCGACAAATGTTGAGTTGAAGGCGACACCCAGGCTCGAGGTTATCCCGGCAAGATCTCCCTCCATGGCCTCGTGAGCCTGGGCGAGCGCACCACCGATTCCCCGCACAGTTCCGATAAAGCCAATTGAGGGTATAGCCCAGGTAACATATCTTATCATCGCTAATTCTGAGTCAAGCCGCTCACTTTCCGAGGTGCAGGCAGCGCTGACAGCTTCATTTGCCGACTGGACATTCGACGTTGTTTGAAATCGCAGAAGGGCCGCATCTAATACCCGTGGAAGCAGGAGGCCCCTCTGATCGTGAGGCAGTGACCTCAGAGATGCTGCGAANTGNGAGGTGTCTTCGACCAGAATTCNGGATCCCTCACTCGCAGCGATNAGGTGCTCTTCGAACATCGATTCCTCTCGCAAAAGCACGCGTGCTTTGTAGCCCATGATAGCAAATGCCCAAAACATCAGTATAAAGCAAGCCTCCTGCTCCACATCTTTGATTACGACATAAAAGGAGCGGGGGACAATGTAAGGCTCGCCGGCTGCGGCTCTCTCGACTTGTTGCCGAATGGTGCTCTCGGCATTTGGCCGAACTAAAGTCACGAAAATAGCGTGAATGAGAATAAAACCCATAAGGAGTGCTATGAGTTGGAAATACATTTCGTTGGCGTTTCTTTTCATAACTTGGTCCTAAATATTATTAGGGAAATCTTGAGCGTCTCTTATGTTGACAGGAGTTTCTTCAATCCCCTTCTTTATCGGTTGATAATCGTCTTCGTTTTCAGACTTTGACGATTTATTCTTTTCATAAGGAATGTCTGTTGAGCTCTTATCTGCTTCTTGGCTAAGAGCACCTTGCGATCCATTCGGAGGCGCCACATCAATCTCGCGCTGAGCTTGAACTTCAGCGATCACCACAAGAAGCAATAAAGCGAAGACATATTTCATGAACTTATCCATCAGCAAACGGTCAAGGGCGGCATGACTAGTTGTAAAAATTAATTCTTTTCTACTGCACTTATGTCGACGTATCGTGCCACCCTAAATCCTACGTCTAATCTCGCATCTTTACCACTGTCACGGTAGCTTAAGCGCAGCTCGGATCTTGAACCTAAAGCCCAACTAGCGCCGCGAATTACGTGCTTTGTGCCGTCATCTGGGCCTCTGGGATCCTCAATCGGATCGCCACGATGTGATTGAACGTCATAGTAATCATTTATCCACTCAGCAACATTCCCACCGGTATCATAAAGCCCTCTTGCATTGGCCTGGAAAGTGCCAACCGGTGCAGCAACGGGGAATCCATCATCATAGCTTGTAATTGCAAAACGAACGATGCGGGCCGCACTTACATCTGCATAATTTCCTGTCGGCTTCTCGGGCGGGAACAAATCGTTATTCCAGGCAAATAGCGCAGTTGAATGGTCCGGTCGTGTTTTTGCAGCATAAGCCCACTCAGCCTCAGTTGGGAGGCGGTAGCCATTGCTTGCCCAGACAACGTTGTCTACCCTCCCATTCTCGATCATATAGAAGGGAGACAATTTTTCTTTCTCGCTCAACCAATTGCAAAACGCTGCGGCGTCTTCCCATGACACTTGCGCTGCCGGTTGATCAGGAAGATCCAGGGTTTGCCCTGATATGGCAGAAGAACTGTGCTCGGCTCGCCAAAGTTTATATTGTCGGTTCGATGTTTCCTTGGCAGCAATATAAAAGGGACGTTTTAGCACTACAGAGCGCTCTATTTCGTTTGCTCTGCGACCCGGTTGTCGTCGGGGTGCCCCCAGCATGAAAGGCTGCTTAGGCCGAATGAGAACCAATGAAATATCGCCAAATGCACTAATCTTACTTGGGCGTGACGCCCAGTACGCCTCCTCCTCAGTAACTAAAGCAATGCTAATTGCCTGTTGCTGACCCGGTTTGGGGAGAACCTCCAGCGTCTGGGAACGATATCCGCTACTAGTAAATGTAAGTTTATGTTGCATCGATGGAAGCCGAAGTAACATATCGCCTCGCCCAATCAGTTTTTCATCTACATAAATATCTGAATTTTCTGGGGTTACATTAAGCTTGATNTGACCAATATTTTCTTTGAGGGCAACGTCAAGATTGATCTTCTGTTCTGGCTTGACTGTGAATGATTGGGTACTTGTTAAATAACCCTTTAGAAACAATTGGATTTGATGTTCTTCGTCGGGTGGAACCTCAACCTCCAGAGGCGTCGAGCCCACAAATTGGCCGTCAAGGGTGACAGTTGCTCCGGAGGGTTGAGTTCTGATTAATGCAATTCCATCTGCCGGAAGAAGTTCAACCAGAGGATGGTTTTCATCGGTGCCAGCTGTTACTCTGAGGTCCTGATCCCAACTTTTGAATCCAGGCTTAATGAGCTTGACCAAGCTTCCAGTTTCTAGGATTTCCGCGCGTATTGGTGTCTGTCCAATTTTATTTTCGTTCACGTAAAGCGTTGCTGCTGTCGGTAGCGAAGTAAACACCAGGTGCCCCCAAGCTGGCTCTAGAGAAATTTCCAGCGCCTGCTGTTTGCCCAAGCCCTCGATCTCCAACTGAATTGTTTTATCAAAGTACCTTGGGCTACTAAAAGTAAGGCTATGCTGACCGCGCTCAATCCCCTTTATGATGCCGGGGAGCAATAATTGAAGCGGTTGACCGTCAATAGACACCCCTAGATCAGAGATTTGCGATTGAATTTCCAAATCACCCGGTAGGGGTTTTAATGCTATATCTATTTCTTGTGTCCTTATGTCAGTGACAGTAATTTTCTGTTTAAGCATGGCGTAACCCTGGGCATTGATCTCCATGTCGTAGGATCCGGGCAGTAACACGAAGTTACCGCCTATGTTGAACGAGAAACCCGAAATGCTGATATCGGCTCCAGATGGTGAGGCATTGACGATCAGAGATCGAGCCATGGTGAGATAGAGCGATAGAACGACTGCGACGATGGCACATAGGCCCGCAAGCCAAGCGCCAGTGGATATCGAGTTCCCGAGCTTCTCAGTCTTTCCTTCGAGCGGTTTGTAAGCGACAGGTTCTAATATTTGATGGTCGGAATCCATGGGCACTCAAAAGTTAGGGATTGCATTAACTCTGCTTCTCCCAGAATAGACACCTGGGACCCTTTAAAGGTACGTCGGTTAGATCGTCTCGGTGCAACGCACTTCGATGTACATGTTAGAGGAATTGAGTTTCACCGTAAATTCGATTTGCACATCCCTGAATCCGGTTCGCGATCCGGCCACCTGATAGTTCCCGGGTTTTAACATAACCATCTTGTCAGCAAAAGCGCCGAATTCGCCGACTTTGTAGAGAGTGACATTGGTGAGCCCGTCTGAGCCAAACGTTACCGCTATTGGGACTTGCGAGAGGTAGAGAGCTTGTTCAAGGTTCTCTACTTGAATTTGGAATTTTTCTCCTCCCTCAATACCTTTCATATCTCTTAATAATTTTTGCGCTTGTCGAAATATGACCGGCTTAAACAGCTTGAGAGGGTCTTTCAATATGTCATCGGCTCGCATAGATATTTGGGCCCGCACTGAGGCATTCAAACGTCTTATCTTTGGTTCCGTGAGAGAAGAATCCTCTGAAATCAATGCATCATAGACAGTCACCGCCTTTTGCCACTCTTCCATTTTCTCTAGTTGAGAAGCGGTCTCGAGGGCTTTTCTGGTATTGTATTGAGATCTGCGGGCAGTGAGTTGCTCAAGCGCTTGCTGAGGTTCTGTCCGAGTCGAGTCAATGTCTGAGGCCGCCCGAAAAGCTTTTTGTGCACCTTCGAAGCGATTTTTTTCCATTTCCTGTAACCCAATACTCATCTGGACATAGAAGTCATTCTCACGTTTTTTTTGCTTGAGTATATTAAGTTTCTTCTGAGTTGGTATATGCCGGTTATCAATTTGCATAGCTTCTTCATAGTCTTCGATTGCGGCGGCTATCTCTCCTAACTGGACATGCTTCTCTGCCAAGGAAATTACCTGAATAAAACTTGGTAGTAATTTTGACCGTTCTTCGAGTTCTAAGGCATCAGCGTTTTCTGGGGCAATCTTCAGCGCTAGACGGGCTTTGGCAGCAGCATCGTCAACGAGAAGTTCCTCAAGGTTTTTGAAACCCTCATCGAGAACTACTTTTAAAGTTTCCTCGGCGCGATTGAAAACTCCTTCTAGAATGTTGAGTGTCTCTGCAAAGGTTTCAATAGAGCTTTCGTACTTTGCCTTCAGATATTGCTCGTCTCCTTTCTTGATCAACTGTTTGGCTTTATCCAAGGAATTTGTCGCCCACTCAGAGGCACCTATTCGGTCTAATTTTCTCATGAGTTCCACAATCTTTGAAAGTACCCGTTGCGCCTCTTGGCGATACTGCTTTTTCTCTGCGATCTGCGAAGGGGTTAACTCGCTAGATTTTGAGGACGGCTTATCTGCTGGGCTTTGGGACTTTATCAGAGGGTCTGAGACATGTTGGGGAAGGACAAGTAGAACCAGAGCGGCAAACACTAGAAGCGCAGACAAAATTAACTTCTTTGGGCTTGAGATCGGAGAATGTGTTGCAGAGGGGGTACCAGTGTTAGGTGTCATTTTTAAATGCGCCGCGTTCTTCGCGGTATATCTGCGCCAGGAGCTCCTGCCATTGCTGGTATTGAGCTTCAACATTGCCCGTTAGGGTTACGGTGCGATCTTCCAGTTGAATCACTTGCGGTGTCAGCGTCGCTTCGAGAGACGATCCCATCTCTGCCAACGATTCGTCATAGCTTGCTGCTTGCTGTTTTTTCTCGAGGCCTGATTTAACAATCATGCCCCCAGCTCCAGCCCCAACAGTGCTGGCTAGACGGCCAGCTCCGCTATCGCTCTGAGTTCGGCCATAGATACCAGCCAAGATAATTCCGGCTCCAGCAAGCATTCTTTGGTTACCCTGTTTTTTAAGTTGCCTGGATTTAACCACAGAATCATACGATGATCGCCGGAACTCTTGATAGGGCGCATGCATCTTGCTGGCAAATTCATCATAGTACTCCTGCATACGATCAATGTAGAGGTACTCGCGATCCCGAATTTTTCGGATCCGTTTTAAAATGGGGTCGTTTTCTGCCGGCAGTCTCAAAATCTCTGACGTGTTACCCGCTTTTTTTGTTGTATATTCGTTAAATGGCTCTGGCGAAAATTGTTGGGCGAACAGGATTTCGGAGAGGCTTCGTAGATTGATAGCTTCTTTTCTGGAGAGCGTTTCTCGCATGGTCAGTAGGTCATTTGCTATTCGAATAAAAAGGTTTTGAAAAGGGTCACCTGTCTTTTTCAGCCGACGATCATAGGCATATTTCCCCACTCTTTGCTGGTATTGTTTTTCCATCCATTTTTTGCCACTACTGTCCGTGGCTTTGACCTTGATATTAAGCGTTTCACCATCCGATTGAATGATTACTCCACTCACGTAGAGATCAACTACAATATCATTGCTAGGAATGACCCTTAACGCGCCCCAGGCACCGCTCTTTTCGAGGACCCTATGTAATTGACTGGAAAAATAGACCGACTCCGCCATCCTTACTTCGGGCAATGAGGTGTCCTCCTCGTCCATCAGGTCCACGCCATCGTCTAGCACCAAGATACCGACATCGAGGAGCTCTTCAACCACAAGCGCCCGTGACGGAGATAACAGACTGATTGGGGTTGACGACGTAACTTTATCGATGGCCGCTTGTGAAGAAAAAGCTATCAACAACATTCCCATCAACGCTATGGATTTCAAACATGTTGCCGCCATTACAAAACGCATAGTCCTAATCCTTTTGTCCTTTCATTCGTCGGTATTCATCCCAAAGCTGTTCCCTAAGCGCAGGGTCTGATTCTTGCAAGGCTGCCTGACGGATCTGTCGTTCTATGACGTTATCTCCCCGACCATCTCCAATATCATCAGGTAAGGGCTGCGAAGCNCCGACATTGCCCGCATTTCCCCCAACTTCCTGATCCCTGGGTTCGCCGCTTGGGGCGGCACTGCTCGGCGCGGAATCCGCTACTTCTTCAAATGAAGTGTTCCCGTCTAATTCTTCGAATAACGGATCATTCGAACCTGAGGTCGCGGTATCGGCGCCCATCGGATCTAAAATATCGACGTTGGAATTGGTTATTTCACCCTTGAAGAGGTCATCAAACTCTTCAAGCGCTTTTTCCAGCTGAATGTCTGCGCTGACGTCGTAATCCGGATTTTCGCCAAACGTGTCCGCGCTGCCGCCGGGTGTTTTTGGCCCATCATCGTCAAAATTTTCGCCGTTTTCGACGGGAATATCAGTCGATCCAGCGCCCGAGTTGCTGCTATCTAGCGTGGCAGGCGCGCCAGTTGCCTGACCTCCTGGACTCTCAGAATCTGAGCTTGCGGGTGTTGACGCACTGCTTGACGGCGCGGGTGTAGACATCTGTTCTGGCATTGAACAGCCGCAAGTCAGAATCACTAGGCCAGTGATTGTGGCTATGGTCCCTATTCGATATGAACAAGCTAGCGTCGCCTTGAAATTCATAATCCACCTCACCCTTGTTCTGAGACGTCGCGCTTGGGGATTGGGTACAGTAACGTATGTGCTATTGCTTCGGGCAATCCTTCAATCAGCCTTGGTCTAAAACGGGTTTTCATGAGTCCCGAGCGCACAGTCTTCCAATCTTCTTTTGTAAGATCGTCTGGAGGATTGAGTATTTCAATATCCCGAGCCCTACCGGTTTCGGTAATCCAAAGTGATACCTCTAGATTGCTATCGCCAATGGGCCGAAGCGACTCGTCAAATGGAAAATCGATCTTCCTCGGTAGGGCAAAGAATTCATCCCGCTCCTGATCACTGATTTCCTCGCTTTTCAGTGTATCAAATGCGACTTGATATGCTGAGCCGGCTTGCTGGCGTTGGCCGAAAATGAGATACCAGTCAGCTAGTTCCGCAATTGCACTTGCTTGCGTCAAAAGGTTAATATTTTCTTGCTGTATTATTGAATCAATTCGGCTCAGTAGGGCTGCCTTGCCTCTTCTATAATAAGTATGCGTGGCTGCCGAGGGGCTGGCTGCCTTCACCGAGTTGCCCGTCGTGAACTCAAAACCGACATCAGTCGGAAGACCGTGACGCTTTATGTGGTTGGCTATGAGGTATTGAACGGCCGCAAGTTTGTGGAAATAATTTGGGACCCTGGGATCTTTCATTGGGACGCTTGAATCAATCACCTTAGCAATTCTAAGCGCTGTGACCTCGGCCGCAATAACATGATCGAAGTCCCCTTTTGACGAGATGTTTTGATAACGGTCAGTCTGCCACGAGAGCAGTTGATCGAGCACAGGCAGCATTCTTGCGTCCTTGCTTCCATAATGATTGCTCGCAATGCTGTACACGTTTTCTAGTGCTTTCTGCGCCTCTTTATTGTTGCCAAGAACGTATTCTAAATCGGCTAGAAGCATCAGGTGAGGGGTTTGCGACAAACTATGTAAACCAAAATTGATACGTTCAATCTGCACTCCTCGCTTTAGGGCATCCTGAGCTTCTGGAAAGTTGCCATCGTCTATGAGCGATTTGCCCAAGCTCATGTAAGTTTCGCCCAACTGTGGGTCGAACGCGTTGCTCGAAGCCTCAATTCGATCGATTTCATCAAGGTAAAAAGAAACGTTTGCGCTATCCGTGCCCATTGAGTAGCCGGCAGCGAGAAGTAAAAATAAGAACAGACTTCGGCTGGATGCGGGAAACCTAAAACTCAAATTAATTTGCTTCAGTTTACTCAAGCGCTTTCTCCGTGGGTGAGAATAGCATTGCTGGTTTTGCAGCATTACTGGCGGCTCGGAGTCTATGTAGCTGTCTCGGCAAACCCTTTTTCAGTAATCGCCAGGCATTCTAATCTACGAAAAGTTACGGGCCCTATCAACGCATTGGTTTTCTCGCGATGCAGATCTGTTTATTGATTGATTGCATCGGAGCAAAATACCCGCTATTCATCAAACCGAGCTAGCATTTCATGCGTACCTCGGTATCATGTCTGTGAAAGCTACGTCAGTCAACTCTTAAAAGCATTAACACAAGGACAACGCGAGTGGCTATAACTTCTTTTAACCCGCCCAAACGAACTTTAATGGGGCCAGGGCCTTCGGACGTTAGTGAACGGGTATCAAAAGCGATGGCTAGGCCGACAATCGGCCACCTTGATCCTTGCTTTNTTGGCATGATGGATGAGGTAAAAACCCTTTTACAGTATGCTTTTCAAACTTGCAATGAACTGACTTTTGCCGTATCTGCGCCAGGATCTGCAGGCATGGAGTGCTGTTTCGCAAATTTGGTGGAGCCCGAAGATGTAGTGATCATCTGCCAGAATGGGGTGTTCGGTTCGCGGATGCGGGAAAACGTAGAGCGCTTTGGCGGCGTGGCGGTGATGGTGCAAGACGAGTGGGGGCGGGCGNTCGACGGATCGAAGCTCGAAGCGGCGCTTATAGAAAATCCGGAGGCCGCGCTCGTGGCCTTTGTTCACGCGGAAACATCCACCGGAGTTCAATCCGATGCCGAGAAGCTGGTTAAATTAGCGACAGAACACAATTGCCTGACTATTGTTGATGCTGTCACTTCTCTCGCAGGTACGCCGATATACGTTGACGACTGGGGAATTGATGCCATTTACTCTGGTTCTCAAAAATGTTTATCTGCCCCACCAGGCCTTTCCCCTGTTAGCTTCAGTGAACGAGCAGCTGACAAGATCAAAAGACGAAAAACCCGGGTTAAAAGTTGGTTCTTGGACCTAAATCTTATAATGGGTTATTGGGGTGAGGGCGCCAAACGAGCATACCATCATACGGCTCCAGTGAATTGCTTGTATGCGCTTCATGAAGCGCTCGTAGTGGTTCAAGAGGAGGGGCTAGAGAGTTGTTGGCTCCGACATAAAAATAACCACTTGAGACTAAGAGAAGGATTGAATTCTCTAGGAATAGACTTCATCGTAGATGAGCAGGATCGGTTGCCGCAGTTAAACACGGTTGCTATCCCTGAAGGAGTTTCCGATGCGTCGGTCCGTGAACGGCTTTTGAATCAATTCAATTTGGAGATCGGAGCGGGTCTTGGCCATCTCGCCGGCAAGGTTTGGCGGATCGGTCTGATGGGCCACGCCAGTAACGCCACAAATGTCGATTACTGTCTAAATGCATTGGGATCAGTTCTGCGGAAAGCCGCTTAGCTGACTCTAGATTTTTCCAACGATCAGCCTGATGGGTACGTATAGATAAAATCTAGTAAAACCCGTCCGACCTGCTCCAGGCTCTCAGAGCTGCACCTCTCTATCGTGTCCCGACTAGTGTGCCAGGTGCTGGGAAATGGGTAGTGGATTAGGTTGACTACCGGAACGCCCGAAGCCAAGAATGGTATGTGATCATCAATGATTGCCGCTCCTAGCTCCTCTTTGAAAACATTAGATCGCTGACGCTTCGCGCTCTGCCATACCATGTTCATTATTTCTGGCGCGGCATTTAGCGAATTAATTTCCTGAGGAATTCGTAGGTTTTTATCGCAGACCATATCGACGATAATGCCCGCGCTAGGTCTGTAGCTTGCGTTATCCGCAACGAAATTTCTAGCTCCGATTGAGAATGGCATTCCATTAATGCCTCCCATATCCTCAAGATCGAAAAACATCAAGTCCACATTCACCGCTTGGCGATTGCTCGAAAGGGAGCGTCCTAGTTCAAGTAGGACGGCCACGCCAGACGCTCCATCATTAGCGCCTGATATTGGTGAATTTCGTTTAAAATAGTTTGGATCTTTGTCAGCGAACGCGCGAGTATCCCAGTGTGTTCCTAGCATAAGCGTCGGTCGGTAACCTGATTTGTTGCTTGAGAACTTTGCAACCAAGTTATTTCCTTTATNACCCCTGTAATCGAATGGAAAGACGGTAATAGAGTCCGTATAAGGCTTCAATGAGTCATATATGAGTTCCAGTGTGTTCTCCTTTGCTTGAGTGTTTTCAGGAGAACGGGGGCCGTATTCGACCTGTCTTCGAATCAAGTCCATTGCTCGCTGGCCATTGAATTGGGGAGTTCTCGCATCGTTTCCGAGTGAATGAGAGGATAAACCTGTGATCATTTGGTACGCAAAAGCCAAAATCAGAACGGAAACCGTTTTGGTCAGACTGTGGTTATATGTTTTTATCATCGGCTGATTTAGAGCGCCCTCTCCAACAAAAGACTATCATAGTTGTTCTGCGACAATTTATCTTGTGATAGTTTGGCTTTGTCCTTATTTAGATATGGTCCAACAACCACTCGATGCCGAGTTTTACCCGAGTTAAGTTTGACTGGCTCTATCGAAGCTTTTAGATTCAAAAGCAATAGTTGTGCTCGCAGGGTATCCGCATCTTTGTCAGATGCGAAAGAGCCCGCTTGGAGCACAAAAGCAGTGGAGTCTTCTTCAGAGCGAATGGCCTTTTCCTGATTCTCATCTGGAACCTTTATTTTAGCTGTCTTTAGGGTGTCGATAAAGGTAAAAGTTAATTCGCTTGCTNGCTCAGGAACAGAGATCTCAGTCGCTTTCTCCGTTATTTTCGACAATATTTCTGTCTCAGAGAGACCAGGTTCATAAATGTACATGATGCCGGCGCCGATAGAAATGCCAAATAAAAAGGTTAATATCAGAGACGTATTTTTTGTAGTCTTTGCAGACCCATTGCGTTTTGCTGAACTTTTCTTACGTGACATTTCTATNACCTCATGACAAGGGCGATTGTAAATCACTTAAGTAGTGAATAACAAAAATACTCTCTCCCATTGAATCGATACTTTAAAATTCTTGGGGATCAACATCGATACTCCAGCGAACGCTGTGAATAGATTCTAATTTTCTGGAAAGTTCGTCCAGCAAGCTATTTAAACGTCTGCGATTTTTAGATTCGATGCGGAGAATGTAACGATATCTGCCTGACCGGCGCTCCATTAGAGCAGGCAAAGGACCTATATAGAACANAGTTTTGGAGGGTTTTCTTATAGTGCTTGCGGTCGCTTTCGCTGAGAGCAGGAATCTCTCGGCGCGCGATGCCAGGTCCGCTTCAGCCCTGACAAGGGCCAAATATTGATATGGTGGAAGGTCAAATCTCCTCCTGTGTGCCAGCAGTTGACGAGCGAACGGTCCATAGCCTTTTTCTAATAATACCTTCAAAACGGGATGCTGGGGCTGGTAACTCTGCACGAGAACTTGCCCGGGGATCTTTCCTCGGCCACTCCTGCCGGCCACTTGAGTCAGGAGTTGTCCCATCCGTTCTGTGGATCGAAAATCTGGACTCAGCAAACTAGAATCTGCATCAACTATCACTACTAAAGTTACGTGCTCAAAATGATGTCCTTTCGCAAGCATTTGAGTTCCGATGAGGATGCATGGATGACCTTTTTGTGCGGTCTTTATTACCTCTAGCATATGCCCGCGTTTTTTTGTAGTATCTCGATCAACCCGCATTATCTGGGTTGACCTAAATCTATCTTGAAGCTTAAGCTCGCTGCGTTCGGTCCCCTCGCCGGTGGCAATCAATTGGCCAGAACCGCAAGAGGGGCACGCTATTGGCGGCTTCGATCTAGCCTCGCAATGATGGCAAATCAGTTGATTGCAGCTCCGGTGCAGAGTCATTTTTGAATCGCAATTTTTGCACTCGGCCGCCCATCCGCAGCGGTTGCAGAGCAAGACAGGGGCGAAACCGCGCCTGTTGAGGAACACTAAAACTTGTTCTGACCTGCCAAGAGTTTCCTCAATTGAAGTCAGGGTTGTTTCAGCAAAACCAGCCTCGATTTTTTCTTGACGCATGTCAACAGTTTGCCATTTTGGAATCGCTGCCAAACCAGCCCTTTGAGTAAGCATGAGATGTCGATAACGTTGTTCATAACAATTTCTTAATGACTCTAGTGAGGGAGTAGCAGAGCCTAGGAGAATTGGAATGTTTTCATATTGCGCGCGCATCACTGATAGATCTCTAGCCGAATATCTGAAGCCATCTTGTTGCTTGTATGAGTTATCATGTTCCTCGTCCACGACGATCAAGCCGGGCCTTTTCATTGGAGTAAAGATCGCAGAGCGGGTCCCCAATATGATTTTGGCCTCGCCGGTGAGTGACCTTGTCCAGCCTTTCAGTCTCTGCTTTTTAGAGACTCCAGAGTGCAAGACCACTATTGGAACATTAAAACGTCCGTTGAATCTTTGCTCTGTCTGCGGCGTTAAATTGATTTCAGGAATTAATACAAGCGCCTGTTTCCCCATCAGTAGAATTTTTTCTATGCATTTTAAGTAAACCTCTGTCTTTCCGCTGCCCGTAACGCCGTCGATTAACCAGCAATTAAAGTTTGTTAGGGTAATCTCATCTAAAACAATCCGCTGCTCCAGGTTAGGCCTCTTCGGAGTGTCAACTAAAATGTCACTATCTATGACCCGTTCGTTTTCTTTCAGATTAAGCTGTGCATAGCCTCGTTCTGCCAATTTGAGGATAATAGATCTCGAGAATTTCTCCAAAATATAGCTTTCTTTTAAGTTTATTTCAGTCTTAAGCAGTTGTAGTAAAGCTCTCTGTCTTGGCGCCGAAACCAATAATTTCTCATCAGCTTGGAGTCCTGAGACACTTATTGTCCAATATCGTTTTCGGAGCTCAGGCAATGGTTCTCCATTCCTCAGGAGAATCGGTAAAGATTGAAACAAGGTTTCGCCAATTGGGAATTGGTAATAGACAGACGCCCACTTGAAAAGTCTTAGTAACCTGTCTGTCAAGAGGGGTGTTTCGTCGACAAAATTCGTGACATTCTTTAACTTTTCTGAGGCTATCTCGCTATGGTTTGTGATTTCTAGAATGATTCCAATAACTTGTCGGCGACCGAAAGGGACTGAGACTCTCATCCCAGGATCAAGTGATTTGGGAACACGAGGGCAGTTATCTTTGACTCGATAGTCAAATAACCTGCGAAGAGGAGAAGGCACAGCCACTCTTACTATCGTTTCATGCGAGACTGGCATAAAAACTCACTAAAATTTTTGTAACTGATTTAAATTCTATTAAATTCCGTTCGCTCTTCGGTTCCTGAGTCGCAACGGTGCCCGAAGCGCCTCCTTGTCTAAATAGATCTTAGACCATTTGGAGTATATGACGAAAATTGATATCCACCCAACTTTACAATCATTAACAGGGACCTGAAGTTCTAGAACTGTTCTACGATTAGGTTGCACTTGAGCCAGGAGTATATTCTTCGACGTTTGTCCTGAATGTCATCATCTAAGAACGGGCAACCGGAAAATGCTTGATCCTCGAGGTCGTGTTGGCCGATTAAACAGTGGTCGTAATTTGTGAACTTAGTCAACCGTCCCACCCTGCGTATCATATGCTGCTCATCCCAAGTAAGATATTTTTCAGTTAAAGTTTTATAGGTTTTGGCGAGCCTATCAGATGAGGGTACAATACGTCGTCTTGGAAAGTTTGAGGGGACTAGCTTGGCCACTATATATAAGCTTGTCAAAGTCATCTTGGTTTTGGGGGCTGTATTCCTAGGTGCTATTTTCGCGCTATTCAACAATCATCCGGTGAGACTTAATTTTTTGTTTTTCGAGTCGCCGTCTCTGAGCCTCGGCTTTTGGCTTATAGTTTTTCTTTTCCTAGGCTCTATTCTTGGTCTTGGATCAAGCTCAATCATATTGATTCGATATAAACGCCTGATAACTAAATTGAAAAAAAAATCTTTAGAGTGAACTGATAGAATGGATAAACGCAACAAAATTATCGTGGCTCTGGACTTTTCCAGTGCCCATGAGGCTATGACACTGGTTGATCAACTAATGCCCGGGGAGTGTCATTTGAAAGTTGGTAATGAACTATTTACTCGAGCCGGCCCCATTTTTGTCCGCAATCTAGTCAATCGCGGTTATTCAGTTTTTTTAGATCTCAAATTTCACGACATACCAAATACAGTTTCGAGGGCCGTATGTGCGGCCGCTGAACTCGGTGTATGGATGACCAATGTGCATGCATCTGGGGGCGTCCGGATGATGAAATCGGCGAAACAAAAGCTTATTGAACAGGGCAGTGATATGCTTTTAATCGGGGTCACTGTTCTGACCAGTATGGATTCTGCTGAATTCGCTGAGACGGGAGTGTCTTCGGAGCTTGAACATCAGGTGCTACAACTTGCACGCCTGGCCAAAGAAAGTGGTCTAGATGGAGTAGTATGCTCTGCCAAAGAAGCGCGAATGTTAAAAACAGAAATGGGAAGAAATTTTTCCCTAATTACTCCGGGAATTCGACTTTTGGGTGATAACAAGGATGATCAACGCAGAGTGGTTGATCCAAGGGGGGCAATTAAAATGGGAAGTGATTACCTTGTAATAGGGAGAGCAATCACCGCGGCAACAGCCCCGCTAGAGGAGTTGCGAAAAATAAATCAGTCGCTGAAATAAATCTCTAAGAAGCGCCCTCAGAGGGTTTTAGCGGCTTGGTATATTTTGTATCGTACCTCCCTAGAAAAAATCTGTTTTACGCGCCTCACTACCAATTTCTCTTCCAAGTCAAGTCTCAGATCGCCCCGCAAATATCTTAACTCTAATCCATTTTGGTTGATTATTATGCGGTACATGGCGCTGACCCAGTGCACCCGACCTCGCTTATTGAGTTCCACTCTTCCAATTTCACTATGAAATGCACAATTCCATTCGACTTTTGGGGGCATGTTAATGTAGACGTAGTTGATAATTGGGCTTGGCATTTTTTTCTTAGATATATTTAACCAAATAACATTCGGTCGAAACCATGGAGTGAATGATTATAGATACTTTATTTATGAGTTTGAAGCCCACTCTCCAGGAACGACAAAGCTTGCAGGAGATATAAGATCGTCGCATGATTCATAACCTGATGTTTGAAGAATAACGTCAATTTTGCTTTGATGTTAGATGTGTTTGACTCAGTGTTTTCGGTATTATGGGTAATTAATTGAGTTCGGGATTCGACATGTCCAAAAAGTTCGTCACCTGTTCATTATATAAGTTCGTTACTTTAAGTGATCATGAGGCCTTGCGAGAGAGTATTCTTGACGAAATGAAGCTAATGAAACTTCTAGGCACTATTTTATTGGCGGAAGAAGGTATTAATGGGACGATTTCAGGGGCTGAATTGGCAGTGGATGGGTTCGTCCAGTTCTTATCCGCTTTGATTGGTTGTGATGATATCGACACCAAAAGGTCGTTCCATNATGAGGTCCCTTTCTATCGAGCCAAGGTTAAATTAAAACGGGAAATTGTCTCAATGGGTATTGAGAATATTAATCCAAAAGAAACCACAGGGATTCGGGTTGAACCAGATCAATGGAATAGTTTAATCAATGATCCAGATGTTCTTGTTGTTGATACCCGGAATGACTATGAGGTTGGCATCGGTACCTTTAAAAATGCCGTAAATCCACAAACAAAATCTTTCAGAGATTTCCCTAAATGGGCTAACGACAATCTCAATCCTAAAACAAATAAGAGGGTGGCGATGTTCTGCACTGGCGGCATAAGGTGCGAGAAGTCAACGGCTTACGCGAAGAGTTTGGGCGTTAAAGAGGTCTACCAACTTAAGGGAGGAATACTCAACTATCTCAGAGCAGTGCCTGAGCATGAATCACTCTGGTCGGGTGAATGTTTTGTTTTTGATAATCGCGTGGCAGTCAACCATGATCTTGAAAAAGGGTCGTATGATCAATGTCATGCCTGCCGCATGCCGGTCACAAAAGACGACCAACTGTTGTCATCGTTCGTGAAAGGACAATCCTGCAAACATTGTTACGGTTCCCATGATGAGAGTAAGCAGCTGCGTCTCTTAGAAAGACAAAAGCAAGTAGTGCTTGCCAAGTCGAGGGGCGAAGACCACATTGGATCTTGCGCTTACGAGGCAACAAAGAGACGGAGGGCAGAAAAGAAAACTCGCCGTAGCANCTAAAAAACTATTATGGGTGAATAATGTATAGCGGTTTCTTTAAGTTATATTCTAGCGTAAGGTTGTAAGCTTGATTGCTGTTAAGAAAAAGCGCAAAGGAGGGAGGTGTGCGGAATATTTCGGTATCAGACTACAGAAAAAAAGCGCAAAAAAAAATCCCCCACTTTCTTTTTGAATATATCGACGGAGGATCGGTTAGTGAGTCGACGCTGAGAGCTAATAGACGGGATCTTGACCAAGTTAGTCTTCGTCAAAGCGTGCTAAAGGACGTAAGCAACATTAATACCGAGCTGGAATTATTTGGAACGACTTATAGTATGCCAGTAATTCTAGCCCCTGTGGGAATAGCTGGCTTAAATGCNAGGCGGGGCGAAGTTCAGGCAGCAAAAGCAGCGGAAGACAATAATGTCCCATTTACAATGTCTACTGTATCGCTGTGCAGCATAGAGGAGGTCTCTGGGTCCGTGGTGAAGCCCCCTTGGTTTCAATTATACATGGCCAAGGATAGACAGTTTCTCAAAGATCTCTTAAAGCGAGTTAAAAAGACCGGATGTGAGGTTTTACTTGTCACCGTTGATTTGCCAGTGGTGGGAACGCGTTATAGAGATGTTAGGTCGGGGCTCACCCGATGCAATGGTATATGGTGTAAATTTTGGCGGCTATTACAAATACTAGCACGACCATCCTGGGTATGGGATGTGGGTGTAATGGGCGGGCCTCATAACCTGGGTAATTTGGTCCCTCTAATGGGTTCGGATGCTGGGTTGAAGGATTTTCTAGTGTGGACTGACGAGAATTTTGACCCATCTGNGACTTGGGATGACATATCTTTCATTCGTGAAAACTGGTCAGGTAAGATTATTTTAAAGGGACTTTTAGATCCGCAGGATGCCTCACAAGCCCTAAAAATTGGTGTCGACGGAATAGTCGTATCCAATCACGGTGGTCGGCAATTAGATGGTGCTCCATCTTCTGCCAGAGCTTTACCAGCCATTGCGGATAGAGTTGCTGGGGCCATTCCAATTCTTGTTGATGGGGGCGTCAGTTCCGGCACCGATATAATCCGAATGCAAGCTTTGGGTGCTGATGCGGTTTTAATTGGTAGGGCATGGGTATATGCTCTGGCTGCTCATGGACAAACAGGTGTTAACGAACTCTTACGCCTATTGAGGGAGGAATTACGGATTGCGATGGCGCTCACCGGTCATACCGCTCCAAATACGATCGACCGAAAAACTTTGGTTGATAAATTTTAGTCGTTTTCTACACGCAAATTTAGCGAGCATATTTTGCCAAGGGGCATAAGAAAATTTTATTCATTATATCAGTTAGATGACAAATAAAAGAACTGCAACAGAAAATACTTATGTCAGAGTTGCCGCGATTCAGATGGTTAGCAAATCAGATCTTGATGCTAACATGGCGTCAGCCCGTAAGTTATTGAACGAAGCCAAACATGAGTTAGTGGATTTAGCTGTTTTGCCAGAAAACTTCCTTACGTATGGTACCCGACCATCGTTTGATAGATCCCAAGAGGTTAAATTTTTAGCCACTTTCGCACAGATGGCAAAAGAACTAGGTATGTGGATCGTTGCTGGAAGCTTCCCTTTAAGGCACTCAATTGAAGGACATGATCGCCAGTCTGAAGAAGTTGAAAAACCTTTCGCAACCTCAGTGGTTTTTCACCCCGACGGGCACGTACACGAATATTATGACAAAATCCATCTTTTTGACGTTGATGTGTCTGATACTAATCGACGTTATCGAGAGTCTAACGACTTTAGCCAAGGAAGCAGACCGGTCGTGTTTGATAGTCCTTGGGGTCGGATCGGTTTAGCCATATGCTATGACCTCCGGTTTCCGGAATTATTTTTCGATTTTGCTCAGAAAGGTGTGAGCATAATATTAATTCCGTCTGCTTTTACAGAGGCAACTGGAAGGGATCATTGGGAAATTTTGTTGCGCGCTAGGGCCATCGAATGCCAGTGTTTCATAGTGGCGCCAAATCAGGGCGGTTCTCATAATGAAAAGTTAAGCACTTGGGGACAAACCATGGTAATTGATCCTTGGGGCAACGTTCTCGCAAGCCTAGACAAAGGAGAGGGTACAGTGGTGGCTGATCTGGATTTATCGATGATCCAAAAGATTTCTGATCGAATGCCCATTGCGTCACACAGAAGAATGACTGTGTACTGAAGGAGGACTATTTTTCCCTAACTGATTAATCGCTTTAAATTTTACCGATATGACCTTGACGTTCCTTTACAAGGGAGCGCATTTAGATAAAGCGAGGGTGCATAAGTATACGCGCCGTTTAAGTTACATTAGAGTCTTTCCACGAAAATATTCTGAGTCCAAAATGAATGGGTTAGCTGCCAAAATCAAAGCTTGTAATTGGGATGAGTATTACACTGATCTGACGAATATTCGGAGAACGGTATTTGTAGAGGAGCAAAACGTTGATGAAAGAGATGAATGGGACTCATCAGATCCAAACCACTATCATTTTATGGCTCTTATAGGTTCGGACGCGGTCGGTTGCGGGCGACTGGTTCGTGACGGACAGATCGGTCGCATGGCCGTGTTGGCAAAACATCGCAATCTTGGAATCGGTGGGCAGCTATTGCGATTCATGATTGGTTTCGCCAAGGATAAAGATATCAATAATATATTTTTGCACGCACAAAAGCATGCCATACCTTTCTATTCTCGGTTTGGTTTTAAGATTGAGGGCGAAGTATTTTATGAAGCGGGGATACCGCATCAGTTTATGAAACTGACGTGATAGATTAGCAAAGTCATTTCTCGTTTTAATGTCCATCAAGACCACGATTTTAAAATTATTCAGGTTAGGCGTAACGCATGAGTAAACTACCAATATTTAATCTTGAAGACTACCTGTCGGCTCGCGAATTTAGTGCGCCATTCATGCTTGGCGGCTCCGATTCAGAGACACATTCGCTTGGCCAAATATTGGATCTAGCAGATTCTGAAAGCCGAAAACTTTGGGATGAACTCTCTTTACACTACACCGAGCCATACGGAATGCCTTTGCTGCTTGAGGAGATAGCAGGCTTGTATGGAGATGATATCGAAGGCGCCAATATATTGAGTTTCGCTGGAGCCGAGGAGGGGATTTACTGCCTTTGCCATGCCCTATTGGAACCAACTGATCACGCAATTGTCGTCACGCCATGTTATCAATCGCTGGAGTCTGTGCCGTCGTCTTTGTGCGAGGTGACCGAGGTGGGCCTTGACGAAGTGGATGGTTGGGAACTGCATAACGACAGGGTTATTGAAGCGATAAAGCCTACGACAAAATTACTTTTAATTAACTACCCTCATAATCCCACAGGAGCAGTCATAACAAAAACACAGCAGGAGCAACTCGTTGAAATAGCCAGGACCAACGATATTTGGATTTTTTCTGATGAAGTATATCGCAACCTAGAGCTTGAACCCTCAAATCGGTTGCCAACGATGGCGAGTATTTATGAGAAAGGCATTAGTCTCGGAGTGATGTCAAAATCGTTTGGTTTGCCGGGGTTGCGGGTAGGTTGGATAGCGGCTCAGAGCCGACAACTTTTGTCGGAATTGTCCAATGTTAAGCACTATCTCTCTATCTGCAACAGTGCACCCTCTGAGGTCTTAGCGCTTATTGCTCTTCGCAGTCAAGATAAAATTCTGGCTCGTAATCTGGAGATCATTCAGTCGAATATTGCATTACTCGATCGCTTTTTTTCGGACCAAGTTGATTTATTCGCTTGGACGAGGCCGAAGGCCGGATGTATTGGGTTTCCGAAAATAATGGGCCATCTAAATTCAGATGTTTTTGCAGAAAAACTTTTGAATACCAAAGGGGTTTTAGTTGTACCAGCTAGCGTCTTTAACCTCCGTGGCAATTTTTTTAGGATTGGATTTGGTAGAAAGAATATGCCAGATGCACTCCGAATGGTGAGGGATTTTATTGAAGAAGAAATCTAGCTCAAATGGCGTGGCTTGAGATGGTTTGCAAAGGCGACAGGTCGTCGCTAGTTCATGCCATCGGCTTGCACTTTTTTCTTATTGAATGCAATTTAGGGTACCAAAAATTTTAGTCAGGGTTGAAAAGATAAGATAAAAAAATGGAGAGGCTAATGTCTGAATTAAGTGATTGGTTGTCTTTGGTCCATGAGGATATCATTGAACCAGATAGACCGATAATAGATCCGCATCATCACCTTTGGAGAAATCATCGCACTCTTAATCGGAGCGTTGACTACGACCTTAAAGATTTATGGGCGGACACCGCATCCGGACACAATATCATGGCAACTGTCTTCGTCGAATGCGGGGCGGATTACCGTGTCAGTGGTCCTCAATCGATGAGACCGGTTGGTGAAACTGATTATGTTAAATCTGCTGCTGATTTGTCCGTACTTGATTCATCACAGGGCAGACCACCCATCAAAGGGATTGTTAGTCATGCAGACCTCCGTCTGGGAGCCGCAGTGGAAGAAGTGATATCGGCACACGTGGAGGCAGGTGGAGGCCTCTTGAGGGGTATTCGTCATGCGACCGCTTACTATCCCGACCCGCCGGCAGTAGATCGCTATGCGGGACGGATCGAGCATCTGATGATGATGAAAGAATTTCGAGAGGGATTTTCTCGGCTTGCTCCCGCCGGTCTCTCTTATGATGCTTGGCTATTGCATCCTCAGATTAGAGAGTTGATAGATTTGGCGCAAGCATTTCCCGAAACCATCATCATCTTTGACCATTTCGGCGGGCCGCTTGGAATTGGACCTTATCAAGGTAAGCAGCGTGATATTTTTCCCCAATGGCAACGTGATGTTCGGCAGCTAGCCAAATGCGAAAATGTTTTCGCCAAATTAGGGGGACTGGCCATGCCCATAAATGGCTGGGGTTGGGATGAACGCGACTTGCCTGCATCGTCAGATGAACTCGTCTTAGCGCACCAAGATTACTACCTTTTCACCATAGATTGCTTTGGACCGGAGCGTTGTATGTTCGAAAGTAATTTTCCAGTCGATAAACTTTCGGTGTCTTACGCGGTGTTGTGGAACGCGCTGAAGAAAATTGGTAATCAGTTTAACGAAAGAGAAAAAGACTTTTTGTTCCAAGGGACTGCAAAGCGTGTTTATAGGTTGGAAACCTAGCTTGCAAGTCTTTTTCTTTTCGGGTTTTCCTTCAGGACGAGGCAATATTCAAAGCTATAGAGCCCACTTCTTAGATTTCAGTTTCCCGGCGAAAAAGTGTTTTGCATTCATGGTTTGTAGACACCGTGATTAACAAGTCTTTTTTTCCGGCGGATTGAATGATGCCACAGGTGGTCCCGTAGATGCCGTCCAATCCATAATAGGGGTTACCGCGGTATATAAATGGGCCATTGATGATGCCGGTGCGGCCGCGCCAACCGACGGTTTTGCAATTTCTGATGGCGTCACCACCCTTACAATTTCTGATATTTCGGGCGTAGCAGACTTGGCGGGCCTGGTTGCCCCTATTGGAGAGGCTTGTGGATATAATGTTCTTAACTACATCTTAACCGGTGAAGATAACGAATTTGTCTTGACAGCCACAGTTCAGGCTCCTATTGACTCAGCGTTTCAGCCCGTTGGAACTGGCTTGACAGTCATCGAAAAGACCGCCGGTGTGACTAATGTACCTGCTATGATCAGCAGTATCGGAATAACATATCAAGGAAACTTGGGTTTTGAAGCCGGCACCTTATCTGCTGCAGCGGTCAATGATAAGCTGAGGGTGTCTGGAGACACTTCGGATTCGTTGGGGAGCGCGCCAACATTCATTATGGGAAATATCGAAGTCTCGCGAGGGATTCATGCCCCGGTTGGAGGGGCGGAAATAACTTCACGGCAGCTCACCTCTAACGGATTGGAGATTCTTAATGAAATGTTTCNAGGAATCAATAATACATGAGCGAGACCAGGCGCCACAATGAGTCGGCTAGAATATGCGGGAGATAATTTGCAAAAAGTCTTATAGAACTCAGCTGCAGCGAGAAGCCGCATAATGGATGCGGAGTATGCCAGAGAGTCTACAGAGCTTGCCAGACAAAATATCACTCAGCACGCGGGTATGAATATGTTGTCTCAGGCGAATCAGAATCAGACTTCCGTGTTGTCGCTTTTTCTTTTGTTTTGGGATGGAAAAATGGCGGCCAATAATCATAATATCGTGAAGACGTCAACGTATCTTAAAACCATCATGTTCGATGCAAGGGTTCTGTCTGGCGCACAAAGATAGCCAGAGCAAGCAACAGTATTAAGACAATCAAACAGATTTTTGCAGCTACCGCATAAGTTCCAAAAAAATCATAACCAAGACTAAATACTGCTGGTCCAATCGCGCTTGCCAAAACATTTATTGAAGAGCTAAAACCACTAATTTCACCCAGATGGGTTGTGCCAAAGAATCTGACAAAAGCTAAGTTGCCGAGTAAACTCCATAGCCCAGAGCTAACACCAAAACCTGAAATCAACATCCAATAACCCCAATTCCGTTCCAAATAGATGAAACCAATGGCGCCTAAGCACATGGCTGTCACCATAATCACCAAGAAAGGTTTCAAAGGAATTCTGTCCGACATATAGCTGGCAAGGAAATTTGTGGAGGTAGCAAAAATGGCCGCAGGGAAAAAATATCCCAATGCTTCCGATGTTTCCCTTCCGGCCTCGTTAAAGATTGAGATTACATGAAATACAAGTGCTGTCCCAAAAAGAGCACTCATGCTTAAGCTAAATGAGTAGATCCAGAAAACAGGACTATTCTTTGCTTGCTTGAGAGTCTTGCAAGTAGCAACCTGAGTTATTTCATCGCAGTCGCTAGACTCGATACCATCCATTTTCAAACCGCATGATTCTGGAGTGTCTCGAACAAACAAAATGGACAACAAAAAGAAACATATGCCCGAGAGACCTGCCGAAATCCAGAGCGTCTCTCTCCAACCCCAAACAGCTATTGAACCCCCGATGAGCATTGGTGCAATGGAAAAACCGAACGTCACGAATAGCATCCTAATGCCAACGACAAGACCTCGCTTTCTTTCAAACCATAAGAGGAGAACATTCCGAGAGCAGTTGGTTAGAACGCCTTGGCCAAATAATCTCGCACTAAAGTATCCAAGGGTGATTAAACCAAAGCTGACGAGAGATGATGCCCCCAATATCGAGTTTATCTTGTCTACAAAACTGACAAAGATGATGGATATCGCTAGTAAGATAGAGGTAGTGGGAAGCATTACTCTAGCACCCCAAATATCAAAATACCTTCCAGCTCTCGAGAGAAGGAATGACGAGCCAACGGTGCCAATTAAATAAGCTAAAGATATCTCCGTTCGATTTAAATCCAGGGCCTCCATCAGAGAGTCTGTAAAAACGGCCAGGCCTATGGTTTGCCCCGGAAAACTGCAAAGTATACCTAGCGTGCTTACGCCGAGGACGACCCAGCCATAGTAGAAGGGGAAGTGATTGGGCTGGAACGGCCAATTTGCAGAAATCACTTATTTTTTCCTTGAGAAATGTATGCTACTAACCGCTTTCGCGACTACGATTTAAATTCTTTTTTGTAATTCTAATTCGTTGGAAGCTTTGTATTTGAACCAGATAAAAGTACTTTTTAATCGAGAGTCAACACTGACGGACGGCAAGCATTATTGGCGTGATTGGTTATTTAAAAATCCGTAATCTAAAAGCTAGTTCAAGCGCTCTTACATTGTATGCTTTTTCGAGTGATCCATAAAACGGATTGATATTGAAAGAGCAATTTATTACCCATAATGACCAAAGTTCTATGAAGATTTTAACTGTAGCGGATTGGTTTGTTTCCGTCCCAATTAGAGCAGGCATCTTTGATAGATGTGAAAAACTCGTCAATTTCTTGGCTAGCAGTGACAAGTTCAAACATACAACCAATTATGGGCCTCGTGTCAAAGTAAGCAAATCTTGTTTCGCCTGCAGCACCAGTTGTAATTGCTGGAAAATTCAGCTCTTCAAACCAAACGATATCGGACTCAATATCGTGGCTCCAAGCACCCACGTGGTGAAAACCAGGCTGCCCTGGTTTAATTGCGTCTCGATAGATCGATGGTTCAACCAGGGGTTGGATTAGTTCGATCTGTGTTTGGCCGGCCTGAGCTAGAGCAACTATTATTTCGAAACGCCCGGGTTGACCGCGATATGTAGTATTCGTGATTTCATCCGGACCATATTGATTCACAAAAAACGGCCCTATGCCAAGATTTTTTGACCATTCTAGACATGCGGTTTCAATGTCATCAACCACCCAGGCAGACTGAAAAATGGGCAATTTTAATGGATTACTTTGCGTTATCATGATCTATACCTCAACTATTTATTCAAGGCGTTTGCTTGCTAATCATCTTCAAGATTTTGTTGGTCACTGTGGCGCTATAGAGTCTAGCAAAAACAAACATTCAAGGACCAATTTTCCGTCTTGGCGTTTTTCGATCGAAGTCACCCTGACGGAAACCTGAAGAGTCGAAGTCCATTCGGTTTATTTTGGTTGTATTCGTGAAATCATGGACACACACTCTCTCTAGAATCCGCCACTCACGATTTCTTTTCTGATATACATCAAGATATCTTCCGTGCCAAGTGTCCAAAATATCCTCATCTCTTTGCAACAGATAACTAACATTATAAATCTCTCCCCTTGCATGAATTTGATCATTGTCTAACTCTACAATATGATTAAAAATGCAATGCGAGGTTGAGCGCCAGTGCAGGTGAGCCTCCATACAGAAGTCTACAAATTCCCATGCATTTCCGGCAAATACTCCGTGATCGTCAGTGGCATCGGCCCAATAAGCAGATCGCATCTCCTGGGCATCAAGCCTGTCAACTCCCCTGCAGTATCTTTTTGCTATGTTCTTAATAGCTTCTATGTCACACAATTGGTTTTGGTTGAGAGTCATACTGGCTTCCTTTAGATGATCCGTCGCTAAACTGTTAAAGAGAGTATATATATGTGAATTGACTTTGACCAACTAAGACCTTGGCACTGTTTTTGAAATTCATGTAAATAAAAAATTTGATCGCGAGCCCGGTTGGGTTACCATTTATTTTTCACAAAGGATTCGATCTCGTGTTTGATTTCGATGGCAAAGTAGCTCTTGTAACTGGAGCCACTTCCGGCATAGGCCGCGCTGCAGCTAAAGCTTTTGCATCGGCGGGAGCAAATGTGGTGTTCTCAGCTCGATCAGATCGTGTTGGCAGTGACTTGAACAAAGAACTTAGTCGCCTTGGTGTTAAAAGTGTTTACAACATCTGTGATGTCTCGGTGGAGCGGGACGCCGCAGCACTCGTGGAAATTGGAAAAGAGAGGTTTGGGAAGATTAATTTTGCTTTCAATAATGCTGGTATCTTTGCCTCAGAGAGTATGCTTCACGAACATGCCACAGAGCAGTGGGATAAAATATTAGCCACTAATTTAACCAGTGTTTACTTCTTTATGAAGCATGAAATCAGGGCCATGTTATCTCGACAGAGTGAGGAACCTGCCGTTATCGTCAATAATGCCTCTATTGTAGCTCATCGCGGTTCGACCGCATCTGGTGTCGCCTATACGGTAGCTAAACATGGGATACTCGGATTGACACGCCAGGCTGCTGTAGCATATGTTGATGACAATATCAGGTGCAATTCTGTCTCCCCTGGTCCCACATTAACCAAAGCTACTCGCTTGGTTTTAGAGGGTCCACCTGACGAAGTTAAAAGCTTTCTCTCGAGCGTAAACCCCACCTCCGAGGCAGTTGATGCAGAAGACATTGCCGCTACTGTGCTCTTCCTTTGCTCGGCACAAGCTATTATGATAAATGGTCACGATATCCCCATTGATGGGGGACAGCTTTCTAAATTATAATTTGAAAATAGTTTGGAGTAATCTATGTCTTTGCAGCCACTTGAAGCAGTCGAGAGCGACATTCCACTTAAAAGAATCACTTCGGAGAGATATCTCTCGCAGACTTATATGGAGCTCGAAAGAGAAAAGATTTGGGGTAAGATGTGGTTGGTGGCTGGTGTCGGTTCTGATGTAAATCAACCGGGGGATTTCTTTGTTTTTGACCTAGATCCGGAGTCAATTATAGTCTGTCGGACCGAAAATGCTGAATTGAAGGCTTTTTATAATGTCTGTCAGCATCGGGGCAATAAATTGGTGACTCAGACTTTGGGTTGCCTAGAGCGTTTTACGTGCCCCTATCATGGATGGGCATTTGAGAATGATGGTGCACTACGTGAAGTTCCAGAGGAACATCGGTTTAGCGCAGGTGTTCCGAGGGAAGAGCTATCGCTTAAAGCAATCCGTGTAGAGGCTTGGGCTGGCTTGATATGGGTTTGTATGGAGCCTGATGGGCCCAGTTTAAGTGAATATTTGGGACCTATTAAAGAGATGATAGAACCTTTTCGAACAGGCAAGATGGCATTGGTCGAGGATCAAACTTGTCGGCTAAATTGTAATTGGAAAGCAGTTATAGATAATTTTAGCGAGCTTTATCATGTCGAGCATATTCATCCTCAGCACGAATGCATCTTTGATTGTCCCACCTCAACACAGGAGTTTTTCTCTGGTGGCCATACTAGAGTTTTAATCGAAGGGTTCACAGTCAATACAAACCTGGAAATTCCGGAGGAGGTGCCAAGGATGCAGTGGCCCCAATTGGAAGCTTTGGGCATGGATAAGGATGATTATCGGGGCCGAATTCTCGATGTGCGTAAAGACGTTCAGACAAAAAAACGCCAGCTTGGAGACGCGCTTGGGTATGATTATGACCTGTTATCAGATGAGCAATTGTCCGACATTGTTCAGTACAATCTTTTCCCTAATTCTGTGCTAGTGCTTCAGGCCGAGGAATTTTGGATTTTGCGAGCGCGCCCAAGGGGCGGGGATCCCAATACCTGCTACTGGGATAAGTTTGTAATGCGAATGTTGCCAGACGATCAGCTAAAATTACGTGCGTCAGACAAGCAATGTGAGATGAATAAAACAGCTGACATACGGCTGGCGTCTTTTAATCCAGATCAATTAAATACTGATACTGAGAGGCCATTGCATGACGAGTTTGACCAAGAAGCGATAATTTCAGGGGAGAAAACTATGACTATTACTGTGGATCAGGATATTCATCTTCTCAGGGATGTTCAAAAAGGAATGAAGTCGAGAGGTTTTATGGGATCTTGGTTAAATGATGACGAGGCTAGAGTTCAGCACTATCATGACTACCTCGAGTACTGCATCCACAATTGATGGTCGGCTAACCATCTAGCGACAAGAGGCAAGCGGTGCTTTGCTGCTAAATGCTAGCTCTTGACGACTCTGTCGTTTCTTGAGAGCAATCTTTACCCGCCATAATCCCCTTGAAATCTTTTGAATTTTTTTATGGTTGAACGATCGTTTTCATTGGTTTTCTTGCTACATACCAAATTTAAAGGTTGATATATCCGTGGCCTTATTTTGACGAATTCGCTTAAAGCCCTCAGCGTAGCAAATCAGAAGTTGAATACAATATAACATTCTTTCGGTCAGGCGATGTTGGGTTTCAGCGTCGTTTTCTTGGGAGTCCATATTAAATATGCTCCCCACATTTCTAATGATTAGATGTTCGGGGATGTAGCATATCCGATTATTTTTATAACTACTCATGCGCAGTTCGGCTACTGGGTAAGATCCTCCATTTGAGCTTGATATTGACACTATGAGGGCCGGTTTGTGGGCTAGTTGACCCTCGCCCCACATCAAGAAGAAATTCTTTAATGCCGAAGGCACCATGCCATGCCACTCAGGACTGACTATTACGAAACCATCGCTCTCTTCCAATACTTTACTGACAGAGGAAAGTCGGGCTATCCACGCGGGATCATTCTCCCAAATGGCTTCTTCCCAGAGAGGCAATTCGATCACAGATAAGTCAATAACTTCTGATTTTGTCACGGATTGATTCTCGGCCAAACGACAGCGTATGACGTCTGAAATCTTCCTACTTTGAGATTTTTTTCGATGACTCCCTGAAACGACCGTTATTTGCAAACAATTTCTCCTCTAGTTTGAGTGGAACGTCCTTCATGCATGAACAAGACCCCTTTATCTGTCAACCCTAACATGAGTGTGAACAAACGTCTTGGAAAGTTGTAATTATGACTTGTAGATCAAGTCTCATTCAATACCTAGGCATATGCTCGATTTTTGGGTCGACTATCTGGTGATTACGAGGGTGTGTTTGCAATTGTCCATTTTTCAATATAGGGCACGAATCTATAAACGATGTAAATTCATTGACTGATAAATTAGGATTGCTTCGGCCTAAAATAGGAGACTTACAAACTAATGTTTCATCGTGTTTCAGAAAAACTCTGAAAAGAAGTAGTTTGCAAATCGTCATTAATAGATGGTTCGATGGGCCTTCAAATTCCAAAAATGGTGGATATGTTGCAGAGTTACCATGATAGCATCTCGTGCATCCGTGTCGAGGTAAAGTCCACCCCGCCGCCGCCATTAGGAGAGTAACTTGACCTCAAAAATGATGGTGAATGCGTGAATTTCTCGGTGACCACTGTCTTATTGCAAACGAAAAATCCTGCTCATTAGAGACTAATCCGTTGAACTTCGTTACTTATCAAGATGCTGTCCAATCACCAGCAATTGGTGAGTGTTTTTACAGCCAAAGTCATATTTTGCTGACTCGCTTTGTCTGCGGTACCGACAAGATGAAAGGAGATGGCTAGCGAATTTTCGCCGGCCCAATAGTTTCTCAAGCACAGTGCAAAATATTGTCTCTCTTCATTGCATGTCCGATCAAGGCATCAATATTGATAATATCGGTGTAAAAAGCGAGTTCATTTTAAGAGCCATGGAGTTGTCCAAGTGATTGGATAAACGGTTTCAGTGAGGAGTAAAAACGCAAAGACAGCAGTATGCTTACTTTGGGTAGCCTTTCCATCGGAGTCAAAGAGGCTACCTGGAGCTGAGGAACCTTGCTTGATCGTCGCCTAATGTTTCTCATCGAGAAAAGAAAGTTATTGTCTCGAGACATTTTGTTGAAAAAATTGACTATGCGGTTTTGACAGACGTGCACGTGTGAAAACCATACTCCAGTCACTTAACTGAACCCGAGCACGCCTGAATTCATCCGATGCTCTGGGTCTAGCTCAGTTTTCAATTTAACAATTAGCTCAGAGACACTTCCCATCCTTGAGGCGAGATAAGGATATGTTTTTCCTATTTGAAGATGAGTCGAACCAAATTTTTGAAAAAGATTTATTAATTCCTTACGCAATAATTTCACCCCATCGTGTGCCCCAGGGTTATTTGGATAACGGTCTTGTCGCATTATAAATTCTTCGTCTAAGAAGTCTTGAAAAGTATCAGGGATAGTATCCTTCCAATAGAGATTGACCTCTACTAGAATCAATGAATTACCGATAAGGTTGCTCACATGTGACCAAGATATCTCATCCTTTTGAAGCTGAGTTTCGCGGGGCTTAAAAAACCTTTCAATGTCAATTAGGAGGTCTTTGTATGAAGAAAACGGAATTAATCCATGCATGGGAACCCACCTTTTACCTTGGACCCCGAGGAGCATTTCTGGTGGAGGAAAAGGGCTCTCCCTTATGGCTTTTATAATTTCGCCATTGATGGCCATGCCCCTATGCCTGCTACAAATCTGATTGATCAATGCCGTTGCATTCTGCAAATCAAATGTATCCCTGCAATCAACGCTCATGTGCGCTGTGAAGGGCCGCAAACGATCAATTTCCTTGGCAGAGCGAGAATCGTTAGACTTTCTCATTCCAGTCCGAAATTCGTCTAGCAATCGGCTTCTCATCGAATCAAGGTCCTCAGCAAAACCCCCAGGAACTGATCGTTCCGCTAAAAAAGATTGATCAAAACCGAAACATTCTGAAACAATTCCGTTACGACCCACTTCCGTCAACGCCGCCACATAATCAGTCAGTGACTCAAAGGCAAAAGCAATGAAAGCGGTTGCCTTGGGTCTAAGAATTAAGGGCAGGGCGATCTCTGCTTTTACCCCAAACGCACCATTATCGCCGAGAAAAAGACCAGTCAAGTCCGGTCCGTAATATCTATTGAAAGGTCGCATATGTATCTTATCCGCCCAGGAGCCTGTCCTAATCTCTTTACCGTTGGGCAGAATTATCTTAAGACCCGTTACATTTTCTGCTGCAGTACCATACTTTCCTGAACCATAGTTAATCGCATTTTGCGACAAACTTCCTCCCACAGTGGCATGCAATCCTGAGCCTGTGCCCCAGAAGGCGGCCCTCAATCCAAATGATCGCAATGCCTCATCGAGTTTTTTCCAAGTGGTGCCGGCACCGACAATCTTATACATGTCATCTGCGTTAATCTCGATAATCTCATCACAAAACCTCATATCAAGGAGCAATGTATTCGGACTCTCCACCAGGTATCCTGCTGAGTATGACAATCCGCCGCCTCTAACCGTAATTTTAAATTTTGAGGACGATATTGCCTGAAGAACTCTAATTATTTCGGTTGTATCACGCGGTTGTATAATCACATCTGATTTTTTTGATGAATGGAACAAATCTTTCGAAAATTTAGAAATAGTCTCAGAGTCCCTCGTCCAAGGTATTCCCTTAATCGAATCTAAGAATCTTGCTAGATCGGCGTTAGGCTTGGTGATGGAGTCGTTTTTCAAAATAGCATCTGCTCGGTGTTTGACAAATCTGACAGTTTTAACGTCCTTGATAAAATCATAAAACTCAGAAGCGGCATCAGGTTACTGAAACCAAGAAGCTAGCACAGAAACAAATAAATAAATATCTTATTGATTAATCAAATGATACCAATTGCGGAGTCAGTTGCTCGAATCGCACGGAATTATCAGGTGATTGATACCCCAGTTTCAGAAATATTTTTTATTAGTGTTGTCATTGCATGGCCTCAAAGACCTAATCAAACTTGGATTAAGAAAACCGTGATTATGTGTCTGAAACATGCTATGTACAAAAGATGCATGCAGCAATGTTCGTTTGCATCAAGAGCGGTTTAGCCATTGAAATCCATGCCCAATATAATTGCAGGCACCAAAATTTTGCCTTAACTGGGTGCGCTTGAAAAATAATCGCCTTGACGAATGCCATCAAAAAGCCATGAATGCGGACCATTCGTCAAATCGAAGATTGAATGGCACAAATAGTGCTTTCCCTTTCCTTATAGAGATAAAAACACGCTGCGGTGCTCTTCTCACAATGGTGTGGCGAACTTTTTGAAAGAAAATAGTATTTATAGGACAAAAACATGATTCGTTTAATCACGCTTTTTTTTTAAACAGTTATACTTTCCCAGTAAGCTTTATCCTTGGGGAAAGTACACAACGTATATCCTTTTGCCACTGTCACCCCATTAATGGCTTACTCGCAAATAAACAACATGTTTGAAGGTCTCATAGGCAAGTGCATGGGCACAGCTTATCTTTATACCGCCTTATTTGATGGGATAAATCCAGCCACGCATGGTTTAGTTATCGAACACTCCGACATGGAATCATATCAAACAACTTTAGATGCCCTCCTTGGCAGTGAAAAGAAAGATCCGACTGCAGCCATGGCTTTCTACATGGCTCAAAAAGAAGCGGTAATCAATCCTCTTGCGAGCTTGCAACACGGGGTCTTGATGGCTGTTAGTCCCGAAAACTGGTCAATGAATAACTACCTTCTTGCCTTTGATATGGCGGTGGTAGATCCGAAAAAATATGCCAAAGCTTGGAAGAAACTGATGGAAAAATCAAAAGGTATAATCCTTCCGGTTCAGCAGTATCGGCTGCTAATATTGCAGGGGGAGGCCAAGTCACGCATGCAGTGGCAATAAGTTCAAATTCCTACGCTGATTTGATAAGTGCAATGGATAAAACATTTTCGAGCGATAGCTAAAGAGAGTTTCAAGAAAGTGTTGGGGATAATCTTACAGTATTAAATCGGAGCGCCTATCAACGCATGGGTAAATAGTCTCAAAAGGACTGAAGACTAGCAAGAACGCTTTTGCTTGGTAATGGTCGCCACATTTTTTCCAAATTTTCGATCCTAAGCTTCTGAAATTCTTCTGCGTTTTTAATCGTTAATATGGGGCACGGGGTATGTATCTAGCTTGGCCGATACAAAAATAGTAATGTAGAATTCCTGTTTTTCCGAACAATCAAGATATAATGCTCACCGATTCACTAACAAACAAATGAAGATCAAATAACAATGACTAATGAAAAACCAGTTTGTGTTGTAGTAGGTGCAGGTACCAAATACAGTTCGAATAAAGCTTATTTTGGTACTGGAAATGATGAAGCTTTTATGCCAGAGGTAAGGTGGGGTTTGGGGGGTGCACTTCCAATCCAATTTTCATCAGCCGGTTACTCAGTCGTCATTCTTTCTCGATCAAAAGAAAACCTTATCGACCTTCAAAATCATATCTCCGGAGAGCTCGAAGGCTCATGCGCAGCTATTGAATGTAACGTTACTGATCCGTCTTCAGTTAAGAACGCCTTTGACGAAATCTATAAAAAACATAAAAAAATTGACGTGCTTTGTTACAACGCTGGATATGCTAAAACTCCTGAGTCAGGGAAAGAACGAATTGATAATCCAATT
The DNA here is from genome assembly GCA_002692165.1 of Porticoccaceae bacterium. Taxonomy (GTDB): domain Bacteria; phylum Pseudomonadota; class Gammaproteobacteria; order Pseudomonadales; family Porticoccaceae; genus TMED48. The sequence goes on along the minus strand of NZJL01000049.1, from coordinate 407 downwards.
GGTGGAGGTTTGGTAGAGAATGTCGATACGAGTGCTTTCGATACTTCGTATGCTGTTCATGCCTCGGGATTATTGCGCGTTGCGAAGGCAACGCTGCCTTCAATGCGGAAATCTGGTTCGGGTACTTTCTTAGTCAGCGGAAACACAATGTCACTTAGAGGTGGCAAAGGATTTGGTCTGAATGCACCAAGTAAATTTGCTCAAAGAGCATTGACCCAAGTGATGGCTCAGGAATACAAAGAGTATGGAGTGCATATAGCTCATATTATAATTGATGGGGCTATTGATGCTCCCGGCTTAAGACGAATACTCGTTGACAAAGGCAACAGTGCGATGATTAAGCAAGAGGCCGAAAAGCCGGGGTCGATGTTCCTAAATCCAAAAGACATTGCAGACTCCTTTGTAGC
>NZJL01000048.1 GCA_002692165.1 Porticoccaceae bacterium | reverse complement strand
TCCATTGTATCGGGCCATCAATTCTAATGTTATACCCCTCCGCGGAGGCCGCTTCATTTAGTTTGAATCGCAAGGTTTGGGGGTCAAATATCAAAGAAGAAAACGCAGTTAAAACCCCGAATATAGCTAAAATTGCCAGCAATGCAGGTGCTAAGAATCTAGAAACATTGCTCAATTTAATATCTCCATAGATCTACTGCTCGTCAAAGAACGGATTGAGGACTTCTGTAGACATTTTTTGAGTATAATACTCTTTGATAGAATCTTATACTGGCCAATACTGAGGAACTCTTATGGGGGATCGCATAGCGACAGTTACGCGGAACACGAATGAATCAGAGATAACCCTGACACTTAATTTAGATGGCACGGGGCTTGGACGCTTCAACACCCCGGTCCCTTTCTTAAACCACATGCTTGATCAGATTGCACGTCACGGTTTGATTAATCTTGACGTTAAAGCCAATGGTGATACAGACATTGATGATCACCACACTGTAGAGGATTTGGGTATCACACTTGGCATGGCGGTTGCCGAGGCGATTGGGGACAAAACGGGTATCGCTCGCTATGGTCATGCATACGTGCCGCTTGATGAGGCTTTGTCGAGAGTGGTGATGGACTTCTCTGGGAGGCCAGGCCTGGTGATGAATGCAGATTTTGTAAGGCATAAGGTCGGAGACTTTGATGTTGATCTAACTAGAGAATTTTTCCAGGGATTTGTAAATCACGCCCTTGTTACGTTGCATATAGATAATTTACGTGGCTCTAATGCACATCATCAGGTTGAAACAATCTTCAAGGCATTTGGACGAGCTTTCCGCATGGCTGCTTCGCCAGATGACCGGATTACTGGAATAATGCCGTCTACAAAAGGGACTCTGTAGATACTGAAAAAAGAAGATTTGGAAATGGCTAAAAGTTCTAATCACATTGCTGTCGTAGACTATGGTATGGGTAACCTGCATTCGGTGAGCAAGGCACTGCAAAAAGTTTCAGAGGGCGCTAAGATTTCAGTAAGTGGAGACAAGAAAGTACTTTCTTCAGCTGATCGAATCGTTTTCCCCGGTGTAGGCGCAATTCGTGATTGTATGGCAGAGATTAAGCGGCGCTCGCTAGATGTACTAATTGAAGAGGCAATTCGAACAAAACCGGTGCTTGCCATATGCGTGGGAATGCAGGCCTTAGTTGATCATAGCGAAGAAAATGGTGGGATAGATTGCTTGGGACTTTTGCCTGGAAAAGTTCATTTATTTAGACCCGAGCAGACGGTTGGCCATTTGCTCAAAGTCCCTCACATGGGCTGGAATCACGTTCATCAGTCTTGTCCTCATCACCTGTGGAAAGGGATCCAGCAGCAATGCAGATTTTATTTTGTGCACAGTTATTTCGTGGAAATCAGTGATCCATCGTTAGTGTCGGGTCTATGCCATTATGGCAATCAGTTCGTTGCAGCAATCAGCCGGGAAAACTTGTTTGCAGTCCAGTTCCATCCGGAAAAAAGTGCGAATTCGGGGTTGAGGTTACTGAAAAATTTTGTGAACTGGGATATTTAAATAGGACCAGAATAAGTTAGCTTGGCATTAATTCTTGTGAGATTTCGCTTCTTTGGTCGTCGCAGTCTTTGGTGTTTTGATTAAGCCAGTCTCTCACTTCATAGAAGTTGCCTCGGTAAACCACTGATTGCTTTTTAGCTTTAAGCTGGTATGCATACATCGGGTCGTAATAGTCTCGCGTCAGTTCTGCGAGCCAGGTGCGATGAGACGCGAATCCATCATGCTGCTGCCGCAAGATAGCACTTTGCATCAGATCAAATATTTTTTTTGCTCGAGTCCCCCCAAGGCGCTTCTTAATCCTAAGCAAGCTATCTTTTAAATAATTAGAGAATCGAGCGTCACACTCGTCGTGATAAAGCTCAGAGGTTTTGCGATAACGTTCTACAATGTATTCAGTCCATAACCTCTCTATCCTGTCTTCGAAAGGCATTTCGATAACAGCCACAGGATTGTTTTGCATTTTGTCTTTGAGGTAAGGCGGAATTTGGCAGGCACCGATCATACGGCTCTCGTCTTCAAGAATAATGGAACGAAATTTATTCCTGCTGCTAATTGCCAACATGTCGACCGCGATGCGGTTTTCAAAGTCGATTTGAGAAGGTTGCTCATCTATGGGACGACCAAAGCTGGAACCTTTATGATTTGCAGCTCCCTCTAGATCGACCGCATTTTTGAGTTGTTTTATTAGCGCTGTTTTCCCGGTCCCTGTCATTCCGGATAGAATAGTAAAGGACCCTATTGCGCAGAAGTCCATCAAAAAGCGCAGAAGATAGTTTCGTATTGCCTTATTACCGCCAGCTACTCTTGGGCAAGAAATTTTTTTTTCGGCGAGCCACTGTTGACTGATCTGAGAGCGGAGACCACCGCGAGCGCAGCAGATTACGGCGCGTGGTTTTTCTCGCAGTAGCTCGGCCCAAGCTTTTACGCGCTTTTCGCGAAGACTACCTTGCACTAAATCAGCACCTAGTTTAATCGCAGCCTTGCGGCCGCCTTGACGATAGTGAGTACCAATTTGCTGCCGCTCTATATCGGAGAGTAATGGCAAATTTATAGCGCCTGGGATGGCGCCAGCGGCAAATTCTATTGGGGCTCGGACATCAATGATTGTGGTTTCTTTTAACAAAAGATTACGATAATCCTTGGTTTCGAGAACAAAACTCTTGTTCATCCCAACACCTTCACATATGGCTCGCCGCATCCGTGAGCAATAAGCTCAGCAAAAGAAAAATATTGTAGATTATGATTCGAGAGAATATCGACAACATCTCGAACACTATTTTTGTCGACTGAAATCAGCAATCCACCGCTAGTCTGAGGGTCGCAAAGCACTTGACGATGCACAATATTTGAACAACCTGAGGTGCTTTGCTGATAACTTCTCCAATTTCGGTCTGATCCCCCCGGGACGGCGCCGAGCTCACAGTAACGAGTAATGCTTTTATCAATGAGTGGCACTGAAGACATATCGAGCTTTGTTGCCACTTTGCTGGCCCTACAGAGCTCAATGATGTGTCCCAGCAGTCCAAAGCCTGTAACGTCTGTCATTGCGGTGACTCCATCTACCTTTCCAAGCTCATAACCCACATCATTAAGCTGCAACATGCAATCCAGGGCTAAATGCTTATGAGCTGGTTTGAGTATTTTCTTTTTCTCAGCGGTTGTGAGTACGCCTATACCCAGAGGCTTGGTAAGAAATAACAGGTCGCCGACCNTGGCGCCACTATTTCTTTTTAGATTCTTTAGGTTCACAGATCCAGTCACAGACAACCCAAATATGGGTTCTTGACTACTGATAGAGTGCCCACCTGCTAACGGCAGCCCCGCTTTGTGGCAAACATATCGGCCACCCTCTATCACTTTCTGTCCAATATGGATGGGAATTTTATCAGTTGGCCAGCCAAATATCGCTATTGCCATTATTGGGAGAGCACCCATTGCATATATGTCGCTTAAAGCGTTGGTTGCAGCAATTCGTCCAAAGTTGAATGGATCATCTACTATAGGTGTAAAAAAATCGGTGGTGCTAACAATACCTCGTCCATCACCGATATCATACACAGCAGCGTCATCGTTATCAGTGTTTCCGATCACTAAATCTTTAAAAGACGGGATCTTATGATCTGATTTTAAGAGCTGTGCGAGCGTGTCTGGAGCTATTTTACATCCGCATCCGCCACCAATACTGAATTCAGTTAGTCTGATTTCTGGTTCCATAATATTTAAAACATGATTATGAGGTTCAATTGCAATAAAATGACAAANNCTGNGNGGCTNNGTTTTGAACAATGTCTAGTTGTTCTCTACCCTCTGCATCTGGGCAGGTCCCGCTGGGAAAACCCTGGAAAGAGCAAAGGCCCACCGATATTGAGTCATTGGAGGATTAGATGTCAAATAATAAATCGCCTGATCTAGAGGATTGGGAAGAGATGTTTTCACAGGAAACGCGCGGCATGACATCGGAGCAATCAATTTGGCACACGCTCGAAGGAATTCCAATAAAGCCACTATACACGGCCCAAGACACGGAAAGTCTAGAATTTTTAGATAGTATGCCTGGATTTGCGCCGTTCAAGCGGGGGCCGAAAGCAAGCATGTATTCGGGTCGACCTTGGACGGTTCGTCAATATGCGGGGTTNTCAACNGCAGAAAAATCTAATGAATTCTATAAGCGTAATCTCGCGGCCGGCCAGCAAGGACTCTCCGTGGCGTTTGATCTTGCTACGCATCGTGGTTACGATTCTGATCATCCCCGGGTTGCGGGAGATGTCGGGAAGGCGGGGGTAGCGATTGATTCCGTAGAGGACATGAAACTATTATTTGATGAAATTCCCCTAGGTCAGGTTTCCGTTTCCATGACCATGAATGGGGCGGTACTTCCTGTCATGGCAGGTTACATAGTTGCGGCCGAGGAGCAAGGGGTCGCCCCCGGACAGTTGGCTGGTACATTGCAGAATGATATCCTGAAAGAGTTTATGGTCCGCAATACTTATATTTATCCGCCAGCGCCCTCAATGCGGATCGTTGCAGATATCATTGCCTATACTGCGCAACATATGCCCAAATTCAATTCGATCTCAATATCTGGTTATCACATGCAAGAAGCGGGCGCTACCAGCGTCCAGGAGCTTGCTTTTACCATTGCAGATGGCATCGAATATGTGCGAACTGCAATTAGTCGAGGGTTAGATGTGGATCAGTTCGCACCGCGGCTGTCGTTCTTTTTTGCAATTGGAATGAATTTTTTTATGGAGATATCGAAACTAAGAGCGGCGAGGATATTGTGGGCTACCTTAATGGAAGAAAAATTTGCTCCCAAAGATAAACGCTCTTTGATGCTCAGAACGCACTGTCAGACATCAGGTGTTAGTTTGACTAGCAAGGATCCCTATAACAACGTCATTCGCACTACCATAGAGGCTATGTCGGGAGTTTTAGGCGGAACTCAATCATTACATACAAACTCCTTCGACGAAGCTTTGGGGCTACCTACAGATTTTTCATCCAGAATCGCCAGAAATACACAACTTGTTATTCAAGAGGAGACAGGTGTCACTAAAGTTGTGGACCCATTAGCGGGGTCCTACTATGTTGAGACCTTAACCAGTGAACTTGTGTCAGAAGCCCGCAAATTAATTGATGAAGTTGAGTCGTTGGGAGGCATGACCCGTGCAGTGGAATCGGGGATGCCAAAATTAAGAATTGAGGAGGCAGCTGCATTGCGACAGTCCCGGATTGATCGTGGTGAAGAAGTAATTGTTGGGGTCAACAAATACCAGCCTGAGATTGATACTGAGGTCGATGTCTTTAATATTGACAATAGTGTAGTTCGTGATGCACAGATTGCTCGATTACAAAAGATTCGTGCCGATCGAGATCAGGAGCAATGTCAAAAAGCTCTGAATCAGTTGGCTGAAGCGGCCGAAAGTGGTGAAGGAAACCTTTTGGCGATTGCTATTGATGCCATGCGCGCGCGCGCCTCTGTTGGAGAGGTGTCCGATGCTTTAGAAACAAAGTGGGGCCGACATGTGGCCGTGCAGCGCTCTATTAGCGGCGTTTATAGTGCCTCTTATGAGGGCGATGATATGTTCAAAGACATTAAGCAAGAAGTTGATGAGTTTGCAAAAAAGCACGGGCGTCGACCGAGAATGCTTGTTATCAAGATGGGTCAGGATGGTCATGATCGCGGAGCCAAGATCATAGCCACCGCTTTCGCTGATATGGGNTTTGATATAGATATTGGTCCCATGTTTCAAACNCCTGAGGAGGCCGCNCGTCAAGCNATAGAGAANGATGTNCATATNATNGGTGTNTCCACTCAGGCNGCNGCNCANNTGACATTGGTNCCNCAACTGATNNCAGCTTTGGAGGCNCAGAGAGCGAANGAGGTGTTGGTGATCTGCGGGGGGGTNATCCCTCCGAACGACTATGCTCANCTNAAGGCCGCNGGCGTCTCTGCNATNTTTGGNCCAGGNACNAATATTCCTGAAGCTGCAAGAGAANTTTTATCATTGGTNNAATAGACGANNGCTCGNCTACNAACGGAGAGNATTATGCAAGAAATTATCAANCAGCTTGAAGANAAGCGACAANCTGCTCGNCTNGGTGGAGGNCANAAACGCATAGATGTTCAGCATTCAAAAGGNAAATTGACTGCNCGTGANCGGATTGATTTNTTNCTCGATGATCGCAGTTTTGAAGAGTGGGACATGTTTGTCGAACATCGATGCACAGATTTTGGAATGGATGAACAGCGTATTCCGGGCGATGGAGTCGTGACTGGTTATGGAACAATTAATGGGAGACTGGTGTTTGTATTTAGTCAAGATTTCACGGTTTTTGGCGGTGCTTTATCTGAGGCACATGCCGAAAAGATATGTAAGTTAATGGATCAGGCCATGAAAGTTGGTGCTCCGATAATTGGGTTAAACGATTCAGGAGGGGCCAGAATTCAGGAGGGCGTGGCCTCGCTGGGCGGCTATGCTGAGGTGTTTCAGCGAAATGTTATGGCCTCTGGAGTTGTTCCGCAGATATCGATGATTATGGGTCCTTGTGCAGGGGGTGCAGTTTATTCTCCCGCAATTACCGACTTTATATTCATGGTCAAAGATAGCTCCTACATGTTCGTTACCGGACCAGATGTCGTGAAGACGGTTACGCATGAGGAAGTCAGCGCGGAGGAACTTGGCGGCGCGGTCACGCACTCCAGTATTTCAGGAGTGGCCGATTTGGCCTTTGAAAACGATATCGAAGGGATCAGCAGGGTGAGACATTTCTTCAATTTCTTACCTGCAAACAATAAAGAGAAACCTCCTACATGGCCGACCGAGGATCCAGCTGACAGGGCTGATATCTCATTGGATACAGTTGTACCCTCGGACCCAAACAAACCTTATGACATGCATGAAATAATTTTAAAAATTGCTGATGAGGGGGAGTTCTTTGAGTTACAAGTTAGCTATGCAAGGAACATTATCATTGGCTTTATTCGTATCGAGGGCTCCTCAGTCGGTATCGTAGCGAATCAGCCTATGGTATTGGCAGGATGCTTGGATATTGATGCGTCTCGGAAGGCAGCGCGTTTCATTCGTTTCTGCGATGCTTTTAACATACCTATATTCACCCTGGTCGATGTGCCAGGGTTTATGCCAGGCACATCACAGGAGTATGGAGGAATAATAAAGCACGGAGCCAAACTGTTATATGCTTATGCTGAGTGCACCGTTCCAAAGGTAACACTAATAACCCGCAAGGCATATGGTGGCGCTTATGACGTTATGTCCTCGAAACATTTGCGTGGGGATGTAAACTTAGCTTGGCCCTCATCGGAAATTGCCGTTATGGGCGCAAAGGGAGCTGTAGAAATAATTTTTCGAAAGGAACTCGGTGATGAATCTCGGATTGAGCAATTAACCGAGCAATACAGAGAAAAGTTTTCAAATCCCTTCATAGCTAGCAGACGAGGTTATGTTGATGATGTAATCATGCCGCATGCCACTCGGATGCGCATTGCGAGATCCTTTTCCATGTTGAGGTCTAAGTCGATAGAAAACCCTCAGAGAAAGCATGGAAATATTCCTCTTTAACATTATTTATTCCAAATTTTCTATCCAACGATTGAGAGACTAGTACCATATGTTAAAAAAGATTTTGGTTGCCAACCGCGGTGAGATAGCCTGCCGTATTTTTAACACGGCCAAACGGTTGGGCATTTCGACCGTTGCTGTTTATTCAGACGCTGATAGAGACTCGCTCCATGTGTCAATGGCTGATGAGGCAATACCAATAGGTCCTGCAGCGGCAACTGAGAGTTATCTTTGCATAGAAAAAATTGTTCAAGCCTGTAAAGAAAGTGGTGCTGACTCAGTTCATCCCGGTTATGGCTTTTTGTCGGAGAATGCTAAGTTTAGGGATGCGCTGGACGACGCCAAAATAATTTTCATTGGTCCAGAAAAGCTGGCAATTGAGTCCATGGGAGATAAAATCACCTCGAAGATAATTGCTGAGAAAGCGGGCGTTAATGTGATCCCGGGCTACACTGACGTCGTGAGAGATGCGGATCACGCAGCCATTATAAGTCAAGAGATCGGTTATCCAGTCATGATCAAGGCATCTGCTGGTGGCGGTGGAAAAGGTATGCGGGTTGCCAGGAACGAAGAGGAGTGCAGAGAAGGCTTTCAGCGGGCTCGGAACGAGGCGAGTAGCAGCTTTGGAGATGATCGGATATTTATTGAAAAATTTATTGAAGAGCCTCGTCACATTGAGATACAAGTAATTGCTGATGGAAGTGGGAATACAATCTATCTCGGGGAGCGAGAATGTTCAATTCAACGTCGTCATCAAAAGGTGATTGAGGAGGCGCCATCCCCTTTTATCGATGAGCTGACGCGCATTGCAATGGGGGAACAAGCCTGTGCATTGGCGAGCGCTGTAAATTATCGATCGGCCGGAACCGTAGAATTCATTGTAGATAAGGATAGAAACTTCTACTTTTTGGAGATGAATACGAGATTACAAGTCGAACACCCGGTTACCGAGTTAGTTACTGGTCTGGATATCGTAGAGATGATGTTCATTGTTGCCTCAGGAGGTGAGTTGTCAATCAGGCAAAAAGATGTCCTGATTAATGGATGGGCCATTGAGACTAGAGTCTATGCTGAAGACCCGCTCCGCGACTTTTTGCCCTCTACGGGTCGATTAACTAAATACGAGGAACCGACTGGGGAGGACGTTCGCGTTGATAGCGGTGTTTGTGAGGGAGGAGAAGTTTCAATTTATTATGATCCGATGATCGCTAAATTAATTACCTTCGGGGAGCATCGCGATCAAGCTATTGCCTCAATGTCCAAGGCTTTGGACACTTATTATATTCGCGGGGTAAATCATAACATTAGCTTTCTGAATTCATTAATGAACCACCCTCGTTTCTTGGCAGGAAATTTAACCACCAATTTTATCGCCGAAGAGTATCCCGAAGGATTCTCTGTTGATTCGGTGCCACCTGATGACCTCATGATAATGATTGCGATAATTGTTCTAGCGAATCACTTACGTCTGCTCAGAGGAACTAAGCTTTCTGGCCAACTTTCAAGACACCAATATCAGCCGCCAGAGGATTGGGTGGTGGTGATAGGGGATCTGCATACCCAGGCTAGTATTCGGCATCTAGACGCGGGAGGGCATATTGTCAAAATTTCAGGCGTCGACCATCACATTAGCACTGATTGGAAGCTAGGAGATCCTATTTTTAATGCGAAAATTCAAGGTCGCTTGATTTGTGTGCAAATAGAAGCCTCTGTTAACCAGTATGTTCTTAATTACAGAGGCGCCGAGATAAGCGCCCACGTTTTATCACAAAAAGCATCGGAGCTAAGTGTTCACATGCTCCACAAAGAGCCCGAGGATCTTTCGAAGTTTTTGATTTCCCCGATGNCAGGGCTTCTGATCGGTATTTCTGTTTCAATTGGTGATACTGTTAAAGCGGGGGACGAACTCGCGGTGATAGAGGCCATGAAGATGGAAAACAGTTTAAAGGCCATACAAAATGGTGTCGTATCGTCGATACGCAGCGCAGTGGGAGATAGTGTAGCGGTTGATCAGGTCATTTTGGAATTTGAATAAACCTCCGCCGGAGTGGCTAGTTACATGGATGGAGTAGGGTTTTATTATGGTTGAGAAGCTATCCTTAGAGAAACAAATATTGGATGGAGACCGGCGTGCCCTTGCTAAGGGAATTACTGCAATTGAATCATCTCGCTTGGATCATCGGCAGTCGGCGGATCAATTGCTCCAGAAACTGCTCCCTCATTCGGGAAATTCGATAAGAATTGGCATCTCCGGTGCGCCTGGGGTCGGGAAATCAACATTTATCGAATCGTTCGGGAACCACTTGATCGACATTGGTCATAAGGTGGCGGTATTAGCGGTGGATCCTTCTTCAGTGCTTACCGGTGGCTCAATCTTAGGTGATAAGACACGAATGCAGACGTTCTCGATGCGCGAAAATGCATTTGTCCGGCCTTCGCCTGCAGGTGAGACGCTTGGGGGTGTCACGCGACGCACTCGTGAGTCGTTGTTGCTTTGTGAGGCTGCGGGATTCGACGTAATAATCATTGAAACAGTGGGTGTGGGGCAATCAGAAACTAGGGCAGCCGATATGGTTGATGCGTTTGTATTGCTTTTATTGCCCTCTGCCGGAGACGAATTGCAGGGGATTAAACGCGGTATTACAGAATTAGCTGACATTGTCTTAGTTAACAAAGCAGATGGCGAGCAACGTGCGGTTGCTCAGCGAACTGCTGACGAGTATCGATCAGCTCTACAATTTATCAAAGCGCGGCATAACGCTTGGAAACCAATTGTTTCAGCTTGCTCATCTTTTGATGGTCATGGTATTACAGAGGTGTGGGAACACTTGATTGAGATGCAATTGGCATTGAAGGAATCTGGAGAATTTGAGACGCATCGTGCCGACCAGGCTCTAGCCTGGATGTGGGGCGAAACTACAGCACTTGTCCTTTCAGATCTTAAAGATAATCCAGGAGTTCGCTCGAGCGTCCTATCAATTGAAAAAGCCGTGTTTTCCGGAGCATTGCACCCTACTTTAGCTGCGAGACAGCTATTAGAAAAATTTAAGGGTACGACTTAGAAATATTGCTCTTTAACAGCGGCAGCTGATCGTGCTGATGTAATGTCGCCCAGCAAGTCTTTGAGTATGCCGGTACTTACATCAAAGATCCATCCATGAACAGAAAGCTTTTCTCCCATTTCCCAGGCGGTTTGAACTGTTGCGGACTTGCAAACATTGGTTACCTGTTTTACAACATTCAACTCCGCAAGGGTGACAGACCTCTCATTTAAAGATGCTTGCTTAAGCTTTCCGGCGATCGAGGTCTTCAAAACAGACAGGGGTTTCAACCATTGGTCTATTGGACCGCTGGTTTGTTCCTCAAGCACCGCTCTCACCCCGCCACAATGACTATGACCACAAACAACGATATGATCGACCTTAAGTTGGTCAACTGCGTATTGGATTACTGACATGCAGCTAGCGTCATCAGAATGCACCATATTTGCTATGTTGCGATGAACAAAAATCTGTTCCGAGGGCAGATCAAGAAGGCGGTCAGGTGCCGTTCTGCTGTCGGAGCAGCCAATCCAGAGGTACTTTGGTCTGTGCCTCTCCGATAGGTTTTTGAAGAAGTCTGGCGAGCGGCTTTTGATTTTGTCCGCCCAAGAAAAATTCCGACAAAGTAATTCATGCAATTCACTCAAAATACTGAGCTCCGGTGCGCGTTATTGAATGAGCAGGAAAATTGCGCAAACACTGGATCCGCTGCGAAAAAGATTTAAGACCTGAGACTAACCACACTTTGAGTCGCCACAATTGAGGCAGGTCATGCATCCATCCATTAATATTACGGCTTTGACATTGCATTTTTTGCAGACCTCGGCATTTGACGGAAAGCTTCCCGATTCAGCCGATGTCGTTTTGGTCTCAAACTCAGACCGTTTGGCGTCTAATATTTTTTGCTGGTGCTCCGGGATTTTGGGTGCAATAAGTAGGCCAATTTTCTGGAGGTGGTCCTCTATGGCCCAACCAATCTCGGCCACCAGCGAGGGCATAAATTTCCCTCCTGGCTTAAAGTATCCGCCTTGTGGATCAAAAACTGCTTTGAGTTCTTCTACAAGGAAGGTGCAGTCTCCTCCCTTGCGAAAAACGGCTGATATCACTCGTGTGAGTGCAACGATCCACTGAAAGTGGTCCATATTTTTTGAATTGATAAAAATTTCAAAAGGTCGCCGCAACTCGTGGTCGGTGCCCTCATTGAGAATGATGTCGTTGATTGTCAAGTAGAGAGCGTGATCTGATAGAGGCGTTTTAATTTTGTAAGTGCTTCCGGATAAGGCCTCTGGTCTCGAAACCTTTTCATGCATCTGAATTATATTACTTTCAGTCGTTTGTGTCGGCTTTGTGGCTTCTTCTTCAATGCCGTCATTACTGGCCACTTTATAGCTGACTATCTTTTTTTCTATTTTTTTTACCATATTGTTTCTCCTGATAATTTCTCAGCTAGGCTGAAGAGGTCTAGAACTTTCCGTAGTAACCTTCCTTCAAGGCATCAAAAAGGTTTGCTGCCGTATGAGTTTCTCCGTCGTATTCAACTTCCTCATTCCCTTTAAAATCAATGGTGGAGCCATCCTCTAGCGTGAAACTATAAATTGTGTTTTCTAAGTCTTGTTCTTTTACCAAAACCCCTTGAAATGCCTCTGGGTTAAACCGGAAGGTAGTACATCCTTTGAGGCCTTTTTTTGCAGCGTATAAATAGACATCTTTGAAGTCATCATAACTGCAATCTGTTGGGACATTAATCGTTTTTGAGATGGAAGAGTCAACCCATTTTTGAGCTGCCGCTTGGATATCAACATGTTGTTTAGGTTGGATATTTTCCGACGTCACAAAATAGTCAGGGAGGCTTTGCTCAGGTTGGTCACTGAAAGGCATGGCCTCGCTATTGATCAAAGCACGATATGCCAAGAGTTCATAAGAGAAAACATCTATTTTTTCCTTAGTTTTACGTCCCTCTCGAATCACGTTCCTAGAATAATGATGGGCGAAACTCGGCTCTATGCCATTACTGACATTATTGGCTAAAGATAGAGAAATTGTGCCTGTGGGAGCGATGGAGGAGTGATGACTGAAGCGGCAGCCCTCTTTTATAATGGCATCGACAAGTTCTGGTTCGACTGCTGCAACTTGCTGCATATATTGGCTATATTTCCCTAATAGCACTTTACCTTTGAGTCTGCTTCCGACCTTTATGCCATCTTTTGCAAGGTCTGGTTGATTAAAAAGCATCTCAGCGGTGACCTTAAATGTATCCTCCATGATGGGTGCAGGGCCTTTTTCACGGGCTAGTTCCAGCCCAGTCTTTAGACCGGCGATGGCCATATCCTGGGCCACACGTTCGGTGAATTCCAAAGAATTCTTGTCACCATATTTCATGCATAACATTGTGATGGTAGAGCCTAGCCCTAAAAACCCCATTCCATGCCGACGCTTATGTTGAATCTCTTCGCGTTGCCCCACCAATGGCAGCCCGTTTATTTCCACCACGTTATCAAGCATTCTGGTAAAGACTGAGACCACCTCTGAGTATTCGACCCAATCGAAGTAGGCTCCGCTAGTAAAAGGTTCGCGAACAAATTTGGTTAGATTTATAGAGCCGAGTAGACAGCTGCCATAAGGCGGTAGCGGTTGCTCACCACAGGGATTAGTTGCTCTTATATTTTCGCAGAACCAATTATTGTTCTTTTTATTGACCTCATCAATCAAAATAAAACCCGGTTCGGCATAATCATATGTCGATGCCATTATGGCATTCCACAATTTCTGGGCTCGAATTGTTTCATATATGCGGCATGCGACCTGGCCGTCTTCGTTTACTTCATAACCATCGGTTGTAGGAAAGGACTTCCAAATAATTTGATTGTCCTCAAGGTCAAGCCCTCCCTCAACTTCCTTTGATGTTACTGGAAAAGTTAGATCCCAGTCAGCATCCTCGTTTACCGCTTTGATAAATTCTTCAGTAATTAACAACGATAAATTAAACTGCCTGAGCCGTCCGTCTTCTCTTTTAGCTTTGACAAAGTCGAGTACGTCTGGATGGCTTACATCAAACGTCGCCATTTGCGCTCCTCGACGCCCGCCGGCTGAAGATACGGTGAAACACATCTTATCGAAGATGTCCATGAACGATAGCGGACCAGATGTATAAGCGCCAGCACCGGAGACATAGGCTCCTTTCGGTCGCAGAGTTGAAAATTCATAGCCGATACCGCATCCAGCTTTAAGTGTTAGTCCTGCCTCAACATTGCGTTCTAGAATACCCTGCATAGAATCGGGCACAATCCCCGACACTGTGCAATTGATAGTAGAGGTTGCTGGTTTGTAAGCCTGAGCTCCTGCGTTAGATATTATCCTGCCAGCTGGTATGGCGCCATTTTGAAGTGCCCACTCAAACCGCTCTTGCCAGTCTGCACGATGCTCTTCGTTTTCTACACTGGACAAGGCGACCGCCACTCTTCTGTACGTGCCCTTTATGTCCTGATCAACAGGCTCCATTTGTTTGTCTTTCAGGCGATATTTTTTGTCCCAAATGTCCAGAGAAGCATCTTGCATTTTTATCGGGGCACTTTTCTTTGGTTTAGTAACAGTTTTAAGTTTGGCTGCCGTCATTTTTTTTCCTTTTTTCTACTGTCTTCGTCATGGTCATTAAAACGCTAATATCTTGGCGGACCATACGCGTTTCCCGCAGGTCGAGAGTCTTATCATTATTGGCTCGGGACCCCGATTCTATCCTACATTTAGTATTAATAGAATGCTTCGATACTAGATATAGTGTTTTTTCATGTAGGAGTAGGTTTTTTTTTAACGCTATTTGGGGATAACGTGTAGATAAAGCGTCCTCAGAGGCATTTTTTGTGGCCAAGTAAATTGTCGACCGGTGGGGACAAATTGGTCATTTTAAATTTTGAATCTACACTCGAACCTCTTAAGTTCCAAAGAGCCTTATTCTTGCAGCGGTATTGAGGTCAATAGGTGACTTGGCTACACTGTCCATGCGATTCTTTTTGAATTGAGCTGTGCTGTCTTGAAGCAACTAAAAGGCCGTTCATATGCAGAGGTGTTCCATGGATATTTTTGATTTTCCCTCAGGGCGCGAAGGCTATTATGGAGACTATGGAGGAGTCTTTCTGCCGGAAATTCTCCACGGCACAATTCAAGAGCTTCAAGAATGCTTTCGACTGTGCAGGAAAGACGAACAATTTTGGTCCGAATATATGGAAATTCTGAAGAACTATTCTGGACGACCCACTCCGATAACACACTTGCCAAACCTTTCCAAGAAACTTGGAGGCGCTCAAATTTATGTCAAGCGAGATGACCTTAACCACACCGGTTCACATAAGATTAATAACGTAATCGGGCAAGGCCTGCTCTGCAAGCGGCTTGGCAAACGCCGAGTAATCGCCGAGACCGGAGCCGGCCAACACGGTTTTGCAACGGCAACTATGGCTGCTCGATTTGGTTTTGATTGCACTATTTATATGGGTGAGGTTGATGTGGCCAGACAACGTCCCAACGTCTTTTGGATGCAAAATCTCGGGGCTCAGGTGATTGCTGTTACGGACGGCCAGAAAACTTTGAAAGACGCTATCAATGAGTGCATGCGAGATTGGGTGTCCAATATGGGGGATACTCACTATGTTCTTGGGACGGCCTGCGGTCCACATCCTTTTCCAGAAATGGTTAGTTGGTTCCAATCTGTAATAGGAAGGGAAGCACGTGATCAACTTCTTGAGTTGACTGGAAGGTTGCCAGATCGCGTGTATGCTTGTGTCGGAGGAGGATCGAATGCAATAGGGATTTTCCAAGGCTTTTTAGATCATGATTCGGTAGAACTAATTGGTTGCGAGGCCGGAGGGCTTGGGGTGGGATCCAACTTGCATGCGGCTAGACTGGCATACAAAGATGCTTCGGTCGGCGTTGCTCAGGGGTTTAAGACTTACTTCCTACAAAATGAACAGGGCAATATGCTGAAAACCCACTCAGTTGCAGCGGGTCTGGACTACATGGGCATAAATCCAATTTTTCCGCACTTATGGGAGGAAGGTAAAGTTCGTTTCGAGGCGGCAACTGATGAGGAGGTGAAAGAAGCGTTGCGTTTGATAATGAAATCTGAGGGACTTATTCCGGCTCTCGAAACAGCCCATGCCTTTGTCACAGCAATTAAGGAAGCCCCCCAAATGGGGCCAACTGAAATCATACTGATTAATCAATCCGGTAGAGGAGATAAGGATATTTTCACTATAGCAGAGGCACTAGGCGATCAAGAGTGGAAGTCATTCATCAACGAAAAGTCCGACCAATATCGCAGAGAGCTATGCTAGTGTCGCTGGCTGACTACATCTCAGAGAAGCGCAAAACAAAAGATATTTTGATCATGGCTCATGTGGTGTGTGGCTTCCCATCTTTCGAAGATAACATGAAAGCGCTGGACATCATGCAGTCCAAAGGGGTTGATCTAGTTGAGCTTCAATTCCCATTCTCTGAACCGAGTGCTGACGGCCCTCTCTTCGTTCAAGCGAATGAGGAATCATTAAAATCTGGTACGACCGTAGACCAATGCTTTGATTTTATGAAAGAAGTGACTAGTTTATTCTCTTTTAAGGTGCTTATGATGGGGTACTACAACACCGTTTTTAAGATGGGTGAAGAAGAGTTTCTAAGGCGTTTGGCTAATGCCGGTGGAGCCGGTTTCATTCTCCCTGACCTCCCTTTAGAGGAGGCGGTAAATCTCAATTCTGTGGCAATCGCAGAGGATCTTGCGCCGATTGTTTTGATGACACCAACCAGCAGCGATCAAAGACTGGCAAAATTGGGTGCGGCCAGCTATGGCATGGTTTATGTAATAGCGAGAAAAGGAGTGACCGGTTCAAAGACAATTATTGGCGATAGCGTGTTGAAACTCGTGGAGCGATGCCGCAAACACACAGATGTTCCGATTGCCGTAGGGTTTGGCATCAGTGGAAGAGAAGACGTCGATGCTCTTAGTGGTCATGCTGATGTTGCTGTCGTTGGCTCAGCCGCACTGAGAGCTTGGAAGCAATCGGGTGCTAGCGGGTTACACGATTTATTTTCGAGCCTCTCACGGTAAAAATTTCCAAATAATCTTAACGAAGACTCTTCTTTGAGGCCGTCTGATATCTCCAGTCATTAAGAACCTGCATTCGAACCTCTGAGAATGGCGGAATCTCGCCCAATGCGAACTGCTTTACACATATCAGATGTGCGCCGTATACCGATGTTATAGGTCCTTCCCAGCAAGGGAGTTCGCGAGAGTATCTTGCTAAATTTATAATCGCAAGACTGGCAGCTTTTCCCAACGTTTCATCGAGTTGTAGGCTTGAGATATGAGTGAAATGGGCGGGCAAGGGGGCTTTATCACCTTTAGGGACGACTTTTGCGCTGAGCGAAAGGGCTTCTTGGGCAGCTGAAATCGAGCCCCCCCCCCTTGCAGCAATTGTGTAGACAACTTGTTGGAGAGTTATTGTTGATGCCCCGCGATATTCTTCTTTCTCGCTTTCGAAGAAGGCGCTCAGCTCTTCGTCACTTGGAATTTCGGATGTTGTAATACTCTTAGTCAATTTGTCCAAGCGCAGCTCTAAACTATTTTCGGTTGTTTGTGCACTCAACTGATCGATAGTAGGGTGCCTTAAACCCATTTGCCGACTGATAAGTTTTTCTTCTAGCTGGTCTTGGAATTGTTGAATATTTTTAGGAGTCGCATACAGTTCATTCCAGCTATGTTGCTTTTTAGTTGGCCCTGTTTCCATCAACGTGCTCGCAAAGAGTGCGCAGAGAAGAGCGATAGAAAAACCTATAATCGGGATGTTATTATTCATGGCGGTCTAGCTTTGCTAGCTTAATCTAAACTGGCTCATCGTTTAAATACCTTTATAACCTGACCTGCTTTTGGTTCGCCCGCTGGATATAAACCATTAATTACCCTCAATATTGCTACGTCTGAGCGTTTGAGGTTGAAGTACTGAGTGAGCCCATCAAATGTTGTGTTGCCCGTGGCTTTGATGTAGTGGATTTTCTGCGGTTGCTGACCATCTATCTCTGCCTGCGATATGGTTCGAAACGTGCTGATAGCCTCCATAAAGAGCTTGTCGAAATTGGCAAAGTCATCGGGGTTTGAAACTTCGCCCCGGAATAGATAAGCATGTAATTTGTAGAATATGACCGCAACTCTAACAGTATTTTCTTTGTTGTCTTCCCCGGTTTCCTTTAATTTTCCGGTAAATCCATTGAGCCGTGCGGGTGAAATATTCTCTCCTTCAGCAACTTCGGTCACTTTCAATTGATTGAAAAGATACTCCTCTGGACTTTGGGCTGTTCTGCCCAGTCTGGTCATAGATAGGCTCGCTTTCTTTTCAGGGGATTCACCCATGACGACTATTGGTGCAACGCCCGCGGTTTTTGTCCAGCCTTCAGGTAAGTCAAAGCGCACTCTCCATCTCATGTTGGAATAACGCCCAGCAGGTGTTTTTTTTGCCAGAAAATTGTTTCCCCATATGAGATCTTGCGTAAGTTCTCGATATTGAACAGCGCCATTGCTTTTGGGAGCCCCAGTAGTGAGCTTCGAGGCCTTGGATACGACGGCGCGAAGTCTAGCGTCGTTTCTTGGGTGAGAGGCAAAAACCCCGTGATAGGTCGGTCTTATCGCCCCCCTGGACTTAGCTTGTTCTTTTTGAAGTGTTTCGAAATCTTTCATAATTGATAGCATCGAAAGCATCTCGTTGACATCATAACCGAGTTTTGCCATGTACTCTGCGCCAACCTCATCTGCCTCCAATTCCTGTCGGCGGCCAAATGACCTCACGTTTGCTTGGCCATAAGCCATTGCCGCTTCCGCGGCGTCACCGCTGCCGCTAAGAATATAAATTAAGGTGCTTAAAACTTGATTTGAAGTGCCCTTTGAGAAACGTTCCTTGACATGATCGCAGGTGACATGCGCAACCTCATGGGCTATGACCGATGCAAGTTGGGCCTCGTTACTCACGTAGTTGAGAAGCCCGCGATTGACATAGACGTAATTATCGGCGGTTGCAAATGCGTTGAGTTCGGGGGAGTCTAGCAAGGTGAAGGTGAATTTCTCATCCGCCATTTCAGAAACAGCCACTATCTCTCTACCCAGTTTGTTGATGTAGGCTATTAATTCGGGATCGTTAAAAATAGGCGTATTCTTCAGCGTCTCCTCATAGATCTCTTCTCCACTGGGGGCGCCAACGCTTGCAACGGATATCAGGAGTATTACGACCAACCAGGACGCCGAGATGCTTTCGATGCTATCAATTATGAAAGATTTCGAAACACTTCAAAAAGAACAAGCTAAGTCCAGGGGGGCGATAAGACCGACCTATCACG
>NZJL01000047.1 GCA_002692165.1 Porticoccaceae bacterium | reverse complement strand
CACCGGTATATACATCAACCGCGTTTTAGGACTGAAAGACATCGGTTGCCAGTTATGGGCCCCATATGGAGAAGGCCAGATATAGCTGGGACCGTTGTTCTGATAGTCAGCCTCTTTAGTTTCAACGGGCCTCCCCGAAGTAAGATCAATGTGGGTCGCCCATGTCGTTTTAGCAAAGGGATCTGCTGAGAGAAGCTCGCCTGTTAACCGATCAAGCACATAAAAAAATCCATTTTTGGGTGCTTGCATGATTACTGAGCGAATTTTGCCCTCTAATTCAAAGTCAGCAAGAACCAGTTGTTGAGTGGCCGTGTAATCCCAGTTATCGCGGGGAGTTACCTGATAATGCCAAACATACTCGCCGCTATCTGGTTTTAAGGCCACGATAGAGCTTAGGTAAAGGTTGTCTCCGCCGCCTGGGCTCCGGACCTCTCTGTTCCAAGGGGAACCGTTACCCGTCCCTATAAAGAGCAGATCATTTTTGGAATCAAAAACTAAAGTATCCCACACTGTGCCTCCACCTCCACCCTGCTTGTACCAATAATCGCCTTGCCAAGAGGGAAGTGCTTTCTCTAGAGCTTCGTTTTCTTGCGCTTTAGATGGGTCGCCGGGTACCGTGTGGAAACGCCATTTCAGGTTGCCCGAGGTGACATCATAGGCGCTGATGTATCCTCTCACCCCAAGTTCTGCGCCACCATTTCCGATAATAACATTCCCTTTGATTACACGTGGTGCGCCAGTGACGCTATAGTTGCTTTCAACAGGAGTGGTTTGCACGGACCAGTTAACGCTTCCAGTTTTTGCGTCGAGCGCGACCAAACGTCCGTCTAGTGCACCGACAAAAACTTGAAGTTGATCGTCTTTGGTTTTCTGCCATAGAGCTACGCCTCGATTTACCGGTCCACAGCATGTTTTTGCAAGGTGAGCTTTCGATACCTTCGCGTCGAAGGTCCACAAGACGTCTCCGTTCGTGGCGTCAAGAGCATAAACGTCACTCCATGCCGTAGTCATGTATATGACTCCCTCATGAACGAGAGGGGTCGCTTCAAGACCACGAGCGGTTGGAAACCTGTGCGACCAAGTGAGGTTTAATTCATTTATATTACTCTCATTTATTTTGTCTAGCGGGCTAAAGCGTTGTTCAGAGTAATCACGTCCGTAGTTCAACCAATTCTTCCCAGGCTCATTTATCGTGTCCCCATTCACAACGATCGCAGATAGCGCATCGTTGGCATGAACAAACAAAAGCATCGCAAGGCTGGCAATAAACTTGATCATATTTCCCTCTACCTAAATTATACCTGCTTTTAAGGCCGCGAAAGAACGGCTATGAATCTTTTGTACAAGGTTTATGTTAGGTTAATACGAATGTTACTCACAGAAAGGGTTTATAGGTATGAAAAATATAGCTTTTGTTGGATTGGGTGTGATGGGAGGTCCTATTGCTGGGCACCTTGCTAAGGGTGGATACTCTGTTAAGGTATTTAACAGAACAACCTCCAGAGCTATTGACTGGTTAAAAAAGTATCCCGGTGAGATCGGATCCACACCAGCCGATGTCGCCCGTGACGCAGAATTTATCTTTTGCTGTGTCGGGGGCGATGAGGATTTGCGAGAAGTGGTTACCGGAGAGTATGGCATTGTGAACGAAATGAGCTCGGGATCAATTTTAGTTGATCACTCTACTGTTTCTGCCAATATTTCTAAAGAATTAGCTTCTATTTGCGCTAAAAGTGGCTCTGGTTTCCTAGATGCTCCCCTTTCAGGAGGCCAAAAGGGGGCCGAGGATGGTGAGCTATCGATAATGTGTGGCGGACAATTGATGCATTTTGAAAAGGCAAAACCTGTAATTTCTTCATATGCTAAAAAATTGGTGCACATGGGTAAGGTAGGTAACGGCCAACTAACTAAAATGGTCAATCAAATTTGCATTGCCGGGCTTTTACAGGGGCTGGCAGAAGGTTTGGCATTCGCTTCTAACGCTGACTTGAATGTTTTACAAGCTCTTGAGGCAATTGGCAGTGGTGCAGCCGGATCATGGCAGATGCATAATAGGGGTTGCACTATGATTGATGATAGTTTTGAGTTCGGGTTTGCGGTTGACTGGATGCGAAAAGATCTCGCCATCTGCCTACAAGAGGCGGAGACAAACGGTTCTGAGCTTGCTGTCACTTCGTTGGTGGATAGGTTTTACTCCGAAATTCAAAATATGGGTGGTAACAGATGGGACACGTCGAGTCTTGTGAGACGGCTCCCGAGAAAGCATGGTTAATTGGATGCTNAGCTGCAGTTGGACCCATAGGTGATTCAGGGGTCATGACCTCCTGTCCATTCTGCGATCATTCCATCAGACGAGAATTCTGGCCGGNCAAAACGCTCTTTTGCTTGGTTGCCTCACCAGTCAATGCAAACCCAAGCTGTTGGCCCGTTGGGCTCATATATTTCGCCAAAACGCCATCTCCTTTTGTTGCAATTTCCCACTTTCCTTCGGACTCAAATTTAGGCGGATTGACTACTACGGGGTAAATAGTTGTTTTCACAAGAACAGGCATCACGCCATAATTAACTTCGGCGTTTTGATTGGCAAGTTTCTTGGCCAACACCTTGATACCGGAATTAAGTGGTGCCACATAGTAGAGAAGGTGGCCATCTACCTCCGCACAATCCCCANCCGCGAATATATCCTTGGCATTAGTTTCCAATGATCGATTGGTTGTAATCCCTCGATTTGTCTCCAGACCTGCGTTTTTGGCAAGAG
Source organism: Porticoccaceae bacterium (assembly GCA_002692165.1). GTDB lineage: Bacteria > Pseudomonadota > Gammaproteobacteria > Pseudomonadales > Porticoccaceae > TMED48. Next base: position 4,846 of record NZJL01000047.1, on the reverse strand, counting down.
TGAGGTCGGGTTTTACGCCTATCGAGCAAAGAACCAGATNGGCGTCAATCTGAGAACCATCAGCAAGTGTTGCAACAACCCCTTCTTTGTCTTTGTCTTTGTCGATTCGTTCGATGGTAGTGTTGAAGTGGTAGCGGACGCCCGCATCTTCCAGCTTAGTCTGAAGAGCGAGTGATGCTTCGGTGGGCAACAAGTTTGCCAGAACTGTTCCCATGGCTTCAACGACATTCACCTCATACCCTGAGAGAATCATGTCATTGGCATATTCGCTGCCTACTAGCCCTGCTCCGATTATCAATATCTTTTTCTTGCCTTGCATTGCATTCCGAAAATGCCTGTAGTCCACTAGGTTGTTGACACTAAACACTTGATCATTTGCATTACCCTGCATGGATATATTGACGTTCGATGCGCCGGTCGCAAAAACGAGTTTGGAGAACTCTATGCTGCGCCCTGCGACGAGTACAGCTTTGTCTATGACATCAATTGACAAAACTTTGGAGTGAGTCAGGATTTCGGCATTCAAATTTGCNGACATTGTCTCTGCATTTGCNGTNACAAGATCATCTGNCAATTTGTTATTTGCNTANCCAGTNGATAGGTTGGGNTTGTAGTAGAAATGCCCATCATCGGCGGNTATAAGNANNANAGGGGANNTAGTANCATGTNTTCTATATTCTCTCGCTAAATTGTATCCAGCAAGACCGGTTCCGATAATAACAATTGGTTTTTGGTTGTCAGTTTGGGCCGGTTGGCTTTCGTCAACTGAATGGTCGGCAATTACAACCATCTCAAAATCCTCTTTCCCGACCCCGCAATCCGGACATTCCCAGTCTTCAGGAACATCTTCCCATCGGGTTCCGGGCGGAATGTTATCTTCTGGCCAACCTTTTGCCTCGTCATACAACAGACCACATACAAGACACTCCCAGATTTTAAACGCAGCGGTTTGATTTCCCTCCGTAGCAGTTTCNTGACGAATTTTACTTGATTCGTCAGCTTCAATTTTCCCAGTAACTTTTGGCTCATCGATGACAGTTTTTTCATCCCTTCCAGTCACTTCCACCATTTCAAAATCTTCTTTACCGACACCACAGTCTGGACACATCCAATCATCTGGGACATCTTTCCATCGTGTTCCAGGAGCGATGTTATCATCGGGCCATCCTTTAGATTCGTCGTACAGCAATCCGCAAACTAGGCACTCCCAAATCTTATAGTTCATCGCTTTCATTGCTCCTCATAAAACGTTCTGTGCTAACTTTTTTCCGGCCCAGTGATCTCGTGTTTTATCCAAAAACACCCGATGAAAGGAGTTGGTTCACACGCGCTGGCCCGTAGTTCAATCCTTGCAAAATTTGTTCATTATGCTGACCTAATGCGGCGCCACTATGCTTATACGTCGGCAAAGACTCGGACAGACGAAATGCACTGGCAATTTGGTTCTGTTGATAACCCTCAATGGACTTTATTNAGGTAATCATTTTCCTTGCAACCAGTTGAGGATGCTCGCATGCCTCCTCGAAGGTGAGCACTGGCTCGATGCATACGTCTGCATCTTGAAAAATCTTTTGCCAAGCCGAGAGTGGTCTCGAGAGAAAAATATCGGTTAGTATTGCTTTTAACTCTTTTTGCTTGGAGGGTTTATGCCGCAAACCCAGCTGCAATAGTTTTGGTTCCTTCAAGATTTCAGCGAGCCCCGTTAGAAATTTCGGCTCCAAACTTCCAACTGACAGATATCGTCCATCTGATGTTTCGTAATAGTCATAGAAACTACCTCCATTTAATGGGTTAGATTCAGGTCTTGCTAGTTGGTCGCCCGCCAGATAGGCGGCACCCGCTAGGGAGTTAAGCGCGAACACTCCATCAGTCATACTGACATCTATTGATTGGCCCGCTCCACTCACATGACGTTGGTTTACGGCCGCGAGAATAGCAATCACGCTTTGCATTGCGCCCCCAGCAAGATCAGCAATCTGAACTCCCATCAATGGCGTCTTTTCGCCCGCCCTGCCCGAATGTCCATTCACACCCCCAATTGAAAGATAATTAATGTCATGACCGGCTCGGTCACGATAGGGACCAGTTTGTCCATAGCCAGTTAAAGAACAATAAATGATACTCTCATTGATTGCACTCAAGCTTTTATAATCCAAGTCAAATTTACCCATTACTCCGGGTCTGAATTGCTCGATAACGATGTCATAAGTCTTAACCAATGACCCTATAATTCCCCGAGCTTCCGGGTGTTTTAGGTCAAGAGACAGAGAGCGTTTATTGCGATTAAGGGTGCCATGAGCGGTGCCCACACCGTCCTTAAATGGCGGAGAAATCCTAGTTAAATCGGGCCGGTCAGGAGATTCTATGTGAATTACATCAGCGCCGAGGTCCGACATGACCATTGTTGCATAGGGGCCAGGCAGGAGAGTACAAAAATCCAATATTTTTAAGTTTGAAAGGGCAGCCATTAGGTGATTAAGTTCCTATTATTAGGTTTTTGCTCCCGACATTATATCTATTCTTGATGCTCTAAACAGCCGATCGGCATCGTCAAATGTAAACAAAAATTTAGTTTACCTCGTGAAAGTGAGATCAGGTTTTACATAATTGTTAGAAATGTCTAATATTCCGCTCCTCAACATTAATTATTTAGTAATTATGGAAAAAAACGTCGCTACAAATATTTTTTGGCAAGACGGGTTCGTTACGCGTGAGGATAGGAATAGATTGCTGCGCCAGACCGGCTTGACAATCTGGTTCACCGGCCTATCCGGGAGCGGCAAAACGACTTTGGCAATAGCCCTAGAGCAAGAGCTACTATCTCAAGGTATAGCGAGTTACCGATTGGACGGAGACAACATGCGGTTCGGCATTAATAAAAATCTCGGCTTCTCCCTCGAAGATCGCCGTGAAAACATTCGGCGTGTTGGGGAGGTCTCAAAAGTTTTGGCTGACGCAAGCATAATCGCGCTCAGTAGTTTTATCAGTCCATACCGTGACGATCGGGACTCCGTGAGAGCGTTGCATGACAGCGCAGGGCTTGGCTTTCTTGAAGTTCATGTGGATTGTGCGTTGGAGACTGCCGAGTCTCGTGACCCGAAGGGATTGTATAAAAAGGCTCGCAGCGGAGAAATTAAAAATTTCACCGGGATAGATGACCCTTACGAAAAGCCGATCAATGCAGACATCCACCTTCGCTCAGACAAAATGACCGTCGCCCAAGAAGTTTTGATCGTCATGACCCACCTTCGCCAAAACGATCTTTTGAGCCCAAAATCCATTCCTTGTGAAGAAGGTCAAAAAATCAGTGATTGATCCCTATGGTTCGAGTGTTTTGCAACCACGTTTTGTGTCGCATCGGCAAGTCCGGCTTGAGTTGATCAAGGAGGCATCTAAGCTACCTAAGTTGATGATGAATGCTTCGGCTGCAGCCAACGTAGTAATGCTAGGGGCAGGCTACTTTAATCCGTTAGAGGGCTTCATGGGGCTCGCGGAGGCATTGAGATGTGCAGAGAAAATGCAGGCACAAGACGATCTATTCTGGCCAATTCCAATAATCAATGTTTGCAAAGATGTAACGGCAATTCAGAAAAGTAGGCGTATTGCGCTCCTTGATCCAAATAACGCTTTGAATCAGGTTCTTGCCATAATGGACGTAGACGACATAGAGCCAGTGAGTCGAGAGCAATTAAGCTTGATGGCGAACGAGATATTCTCAACAGCTGACCTGGAGCATCCCGGTGTTTCTACCTTCACTAATCTTGGATCTTACTTAATTTCAGGCAAAGTAGAGGTTTTGAATTTTAGTTATTATCCGACGGATTTCCCTGCGACATTTCAGACAGCTAACCAAATTCGCGACAGAATTGCCGAACTGGGCTGGCAAAAAGTGGTTGCTTTTCAAACAAGAAATCCCATGCATCGGGCTCACGAAGAATTGTGCCGCATGGCAATGGAGCGTTTAGATGCCGACGGCGTTATTGTTCATATGTTGTTGGGAAAATTAAAGCAGGGCGACATTCCCGCAGATGTCCGGGACTCTTGCATAAGATTGATCGCTGAAAAATATTTTCCCCGAAACAAAATGCTTGTTTCCGGTTATGGTTTTGACATGCTTTACGCAGGCCCCAGGGAGGCGATCTTGCACGCAATCGTTCGCCAAAACATGGGTGCAACGCATTTAATCGTGGGCAGAGATCATGCGGGGGTAGGGAATTACTACACTGCTTTCCAGGCGCAAGAAATATTCACAAACAAGTATGTTAAAGAAGCACTCGACATTAATATATTTTGCGCGGACCACACGGCATACTCAAAAAAACTGGGTTCAGTAGTTATGATGAATGAGGTTAAAGATCACGATAAAAGCGACTTTCTGCTGATATCTGGGACTGAGGTAAGGGAGATGCTCATCAATGGAAGAAAGCCCCCTCCGGAGTTCTGTCGATCTGAAGTGGTGTCAATGCTTATGGAGCATTATCAAAGCTAATTAGGTAGCTAATATGCCCAATGCAGGAGGGATATCGCATCGCTGATACCTCAATTTATCAAACAGATAGGTATGGTTAAATGTTAATTGAAAGACCATTTAAAATTTTGGGAATACAGCAGGTAGCGATTGGCGCGCTTGATAAGGATCGCTTATTGGAGTTTTGGGTCGGACTTTTGGGTATAAGAAAGATTGGAAACTATCAGAGCGCAGCCGAAAATGTCAATGAAGATATTTGTCAAATTGGAATGGGTGCTTTTGCCGTTGAAATTGACCTTATGGAGCCGCTCGATCCCGAACTTAGACCTCGTGTAGACACCCCTCCTTTAAATCATATTGGCCTTTGGGTTGACGATT
>NZJL01000046.1 GCA_002692165.1 Porticoccaceae bacterium | reverse complement strand
CGCTATTGGAGCAGGTTTGCCGGTCGAGGAGGCAGTTGGATCAATGGTAGTGGATATAGGGGGAGGCACAACAGAGATTGCGATTTTATCTTTGAATGGGGTGGTTTTCTCTGACTCTGTGCGCATCGGTGGTGATAGATTCGATGAGGCGATTGTCGCTTTTGTGCGGAGAAAGTATGGATGCGTGATAGGGGATAGCACAGCCGAACGAGTAAAAATTGAGGTTGGTACTGCTTTTTTAGCCGAGGAAGTAAGAGAGATAGATGTTAGAGGACGAAATCTCGCCGAGGGCGTGCCACGGGCCTTCACGCTCACCAGCGACGAAATTTTACAGTCCCTTCAGGAGCCTCTTTCTGGCGTTGTTGCAGGTGTAAAGAGGGTGCTTGAGCAGTCTCCCCCAGAACTGGCCTCTGATATTGCTGATACAGGTATAGTGCTGACTGGCGGTGGTTCTTTGCTGCGAGATATGGATCGGCTTTTGAATAACGAGACAGGGTTGCCCATAATCCTTGCTGAAGATCCGCTCACTTGCGTGGCTAGGGGTGGTGGCCAAGCTATGGAACTGATGAGCGGCCATCGATTAGCATCCTTAACTCAGGAAGTGTAAGCAAACTAGGATACTTAAGTGTCCTTTTAAAAAAGCAATAAAGTTGAGCCGTTTTTAAATGTATCCACCACTGCTGAGAAGCTTGTTAGCGCTTGGACTAATATCTATTGTGTTTATGGTTGTTGATCTATCGACAAACTGGCTGCAACCTTTTCGTCTCGCGACAGATTATTTGGGCAAACCAATCTACTGGGCATCAGGGGTGCCCAAGAGGATAGGACAGTGGGGCGCTGAAATTTTCACAAATAAGACAGATCTTATAAATGAAAATCAAAGCCTGCGGCAGGAGCGACTAATTTACCGCGGGCGCCTGCAACGGATGTCCGAGCTGGCCGCGGAGAATTTACGCCTGTTACAGTTGTTAAACGCTTCAAAGTCGGTTTTAGAGAGCGTAATTGTGACGCAGGTTATCGGCAATTCNCACNTTCCNNANNGACATANNCTTACTATCGACCGAGGTATATCTGATGGGACTTACGTTGGACAACCCGTGCTAGATGCCGAAGGTCTGATGGGCCAGCTAATAACTGTTTATGACACGCATAGCGAGGTTCTTCTAATCAGTGATGCGAGCCACGCTCTGCCGGTTAAGGTTCTGAGGAATGGTGTGCGGTCAATCGCAGAAGGAAACTCAGATTTCAATCGGTTAACGCTCCGATTTGTGCCTCCAACTTCAGATATAGAACTGGGAGACCAGCTTGTCAGCTCTGGTTTGGGAGGTCGATTCCCAGCGGGTTATCCGGTTGGAAAGATCTCGTCGATTGNAAAAACAGCAGATTCTGAATTCATGAGTATATCAGTTGAGCCATTTGCCTCGCTGAACAAAAGCACACATCTTTTGTTGGTGTCTGCCTCTGGCTCAACCGAATTTATCGGCGATAAAAGATGACGGTGTTTCCCGGAATTTTTGCGCTATCAGCAGCTTTTATCGCGGCAATCCTTCTTCAGCTTATGCCATTTCATGGTATTTGGATAGGTTGGAAACCCAATTTTATTTTAGTATTAATTATCACCTTGATTCTCAATCATCCGGAGCATTTTGGTGCTAGCTTCGCGTCTCTCTCGGGATTATGCACGGATGTTATTTTGGGGACCATTTTTGGTCATTTCATGTTCGTTTTCACTCTATGCGGAGGACTTGTGTGCGTTCTAGCGAGATGGGCAAGTCATTTTGCTTTGACCTATCGGCTACTATCGATGTTCGCTGTCTGCCTGCTAGCGGGTTTTTTGCAAAGTATCCTGGTTATTATGCAGGGTTTACCTGCCTCGGTAGATTTATTGATCGGAGCAGCAATAATATCTGTCATGATACTGCCAATTTATGAGAATACTTTCAATCTCGGGCGCGAGCCCTAAAGATGNGCAGCAAACAGATGTGATCTTATTTTGGCATCGACCTCTTTGCGACGAGCACAAATTCTCCGCCAGATGGGCGTAAGTTTCGAAATTGCTCAACCTAACGTCAATGAACGTAGTGATCGGTACGAAAATCCGAGAGATTATGTTCTGAGAGTGGCAAAAGAAAAAGCCATGGGCGGATTATCGATTAGTGGAGGCAACAAGCCGGTTCTGGGTGCTGACACGATCGTTCGTTTAGATAGAAAAATTTTCGGCAAGTCAGAAAATTTTCAGGAGGCTCAATCGATGTTGAAGCAGCTGTCTGGGAGGAAACACTCTGTCTTCTCGGCTGTAGCAATTGCAAATGGTCGCACCATCGAACATCGAGTGGTAGTAATTGAGGTCACTTTCAGAGATTTGGACTGCGACGAGCGTATGGATTGTTGTAGGTGTGGTGAACCATGTGGAATAGCGGGAGGCTATGCTATACAGGGTCTCGGCGCCATCTTTGTTAAACATCTGAACGGAAGTTACAGCGGTTTTTGTTGGATTGCCGATCTATCAAAGTTACGAATTATTGAAGATCTTTAAGGTGCCGTTTTGGAAAGATAGGCGATAACATTTTTTTGGAGAGTTTTTTCATTTCGATTGCTTAATGTTACTCTAATTATGGAGCTCGTATTTCGAGAGCCAAGTTAAAATCAGATGATGGTATTTACAGAGCATTGCAGCAACTTTTTTCCGACTTTNCTCAGGTAGAGAAGTGCAAACGAAAACCGGTAACTAGTGAATTGACATCTGACAAAGGGCTTCATCTGTTAATTTTTATGACCTAACTCAAAATAATTGTAAGACCATATGTCGTTAATACCAACATTGTTAATTAATTCGTCGCGATACCTCCTCATGCTTATTGTTATCATAGCTATTTGTCTCGTTCTTTTAGCTTTTTTTGGAAGGCACTCTGCAGTAAATATTGATTCCAAACGAGATGTTATCGAGAAACTGATCGCGGATGCGTCCGGTCTTCCCATAAACTTGGGCTTTTTATCAGCTGAATGGACGGGAGCAACACCTATAATTGGAGTGGAAAGACTTGAAGTTGGATCCTCGTCGGATGCCTTGGCGGCCGTCATAAACGATGCTCGCGCTGACCTAGACATATATAAAAGTTTGAGACACCTTTCTTTAATTTGGAAAAACTTTTCGATTGATAGAGCAACGATCAACCTGCAGCAGGATGCAATTGGATCATGGAGGTTACGAGGATTTTCGGGGCATGATGCTGGGGGCTTGAGCGCCGTTATTTCGGTAGTAGTATTTAGCCGACTTGTAGAGTTGAAAACGCTCAATTTAGATCTTCATTTTAACGATGGCAATAAATTGAAGCTTGTCGCAAGCGACGTAAATTTCGAGAACGAAGGTGAGTTTCATCGTGCCGAACTTGCTTTTACCATAGAGAGCCAAGAAAAAACCAACTATTTGATAATCGAAGGCCGTGGAGATCCGACTGACTTGGAGGCTTTTGATGCCACCGGATATATGAAAATTAAGGGGCTCAGATTGGATGATATAGTACTGGAGAGCGTAAAAACAATTTTACCGACCATCTATAAGCCCACGGCACTCGAACAAGCCACTGCTGATTCAGAAATTTGGTTTGATATTCATCCGGGAGGTGCGACTGACTTTCATGGTGGCATTATTGTCGGAGTCCAGAATCCTTCGGATTCTATTACGTCACCGACCACTCAGAATATTAAGGCTGATATAACTGCTTGGTACACGCCTAAAGTGAATTGGGGTTTCCGAATGCAGCAGCTATCGCTCTCTAGAGATGAAGATCACACCATACCAATCAATGTCCAGTTTTCGAAGTATTCAGACCCGCAAGAGAAGGATTTTGAAATAATAGTAGACACCTTGCAAATTGATGCCGCGTTACAAATAGCTGGAGAGTTTATAATCGATGACCATTGGATACCCGAATTCATCCAAAAACTTGAACTTGATGGACACCTCAGAAATGTGCACTTTGGAATGGGCGTAAACGGCTATTTTGGTGGGGCGGAGTTACGTGATTTTGATAGTTTAGCGTATGGAGTGGTTCCCGGAGTGCGGGATTTGGATGCCGTTATCAAAGTCATTGGAGGTCAGGCGGCGCTAACGTTAAATGACAATAATGGAGCAGAAATCCATTTTGCTAGAGTTTATGATGAGCCATTAGATCTGCATAGTTTGAACGGAAGACTTAACTTTTTAGTCACATCGGAACGAGATGTGATGAAGATAAACAGTGATCTGATAGATGCGAAACTTGATGCGGGGACTGTAAACGCGATGTTTTCATTGCGAACTGAGTTGCCTATATCCGATGGCGCTCCCGATATGAATATTTTGATAGGAGGACGCAAAATAGATGCGCGTTTTCGAGAAAAATATTTCCCAAAAAAAATCCCATCTGGTTTAAAAAATTGGCTTCAAAAGTCAATTATCTCGGCCGAGGTTGGAGAGTTAGGCCTCGCTTTTCGCCGAGGGCCGCCGAAATTCACTCCGATTGCAGGTACTAATCAGTTGTCATTTAAGGTTGATAACGCCGTTATTGACTTCCATCCAGAGTGGGATAACGCGAGAGACTTATCGGGCATTGCGGTCTTAGATGATAAATATTTTCTGGCGGAGGTGGATAGCGGTCTTTTAGGGGCAATTGATTTGGTGGACGGAGGCATTGAGTTTGATAGGACTCAAGGGGTTGGATCAAGGATTCAGGTTGAAGTGGATTTATCATCGTCAATTTCGGATGCTATGCAGGCGCTCTCATCGTCCCCATTAAATAAATCAATGGGGTCACTAGGTGATTGGCATTACAAAGGCCTCCAATCCAGCAAATTGTTTCTGGATATACCTATGAGTAAAAGAACGGATGATCAAGATGGCGAAACCGCTCCAATCTATAGTGCAAACATAGACCTTAGGGATGGCGAGATCCATTTGCCGGATAGCCGAATAGCTGTTACCGAAATATTTGGCGATTTAGTGTTTGAATCGAACCGAGGGTTGCTCGCAAAAGATGTAGTAGGTCGTTTTTGGGGCCGACCGATTAGTGCTCGTTTTTACCCTGAGAAAGAACACCAGATGGTAGACATGGAGACCCGCATCGAGCCGAAAAAATTGAGCCAACTGGTTGATTTTCCCTGGCATGAGGTTTTGGGAGGGAATATACCAATAAGTGGGTCCTTACGAATACCTAGGCGATCAGGAACGTTTAATCAAACATCTGTTCTAGAATTGAATAGTAATCTGGAGGGGGTAGAAATCATCTTACCAGATCCTTTTGGCAAGAGCTCTGAGCGTTCAATCAAAGCAAATCTTACGATCAATATGGACTCTCAATTGAAGTCCATANCAGGCCAAGTTGAAAAAGATCTAAAACTCGATATTCGATTTCGAGAGGGCGTTTTAGACCGAGGATTTTTAGCTTTTAAACGAAATGTCGAGGTGCCGGAAAAAGGGACATTTTTATTGGCGGGCCACTTGCCCACTGCGGATTTTAAAATGTGGGAGCCATTCATTCCGATTTTTGATCACAATGCGCAAGAACCAATTGAGGATACAGCTACTGGCGAGAGTAAAAAAAACCGATGGGAGCCTTATCTAGATCTTACTTTTGATTATTTAACTCCCTTTAAAACTCGCTTAAACAACGTTTCAGCTCAAATTGGAAGGGAGCAAAAAGGTATCACGGTGAGTTTTCAGAGTGATATTGCCGATGGAAAGTTTGTCCATTTTCGTTCCGAAGATCAAGTCCCTCGACTGAACTTGTCTAGATTTGCCATTTCCAAAGATTGGCTTTCAGAAAATGAATCACCAACAGTTTTAGATCCAAGAGGATTCCCAAATCTTGATATAGATATTGATCAGTTATTTGTGGAGGATGAGTTGTGGGGCGGCATAGGTTTTAACCTAAGATCGGAAATTTCCGGCGCCGCTTTTGGTGATATCACTGGAAATCTTTTTGGTTTTAAACTGGGCTCCGACAGCCAGAATCCACCCACAGAGTTTTTCTGGCATTTTGACGGAGAATTCCACTCTAGTCGATTGGTTGGACCAATGAGGCTGACGGATTTAGGAGATGTTTTCAAGAGTTTGAATTTGCCTAGAATTGCGGACAGCGAATCGGGAAACATTATTGTTGATCTGAATTGGCCAGACAAACCTTGGAGCTTCTCTCGCGACAATATACGAGGTGATTTTAAATTTGAGTTTTTCTCGGGCAGTTTATACAAATCTTCGCCAAGTGCAGATCTGGCTCTAAGGATGATCAGCTTGGTGAATTTTGCTAATTGGTTAAAAAGGCTACAACTTGATTTTTCAGATGTTCTTGATCAAAACCTCCCTTATGATTCGCTCAACGGCACCTTCTCNTTCAGTGCNGGCATAGCTCAGTTGGATGACCCATTGCACATGAAAATGCCCTCTGGGAAAATGACTATGGCTGGTGAGTTTGACTTGGTGAACGAAACGATGGAGGGTAAGCTGGTCGCGACGCTTCCTGTGGCTACTAATTTGCCCTGGGTGGCAGCCGTTGTTGGCGGCCTTCCCGCTGCCGCAGGCGTTTATCTAACGAGCAAATTGGTTGAGGAACAAGTCGATCGACTATCAAGTATCAGTTATAAGCTTACCGGAGACTGGGATGACATTGAGGTCAAAGTAGATCAGATATTTGCTGAGTCTTTGGAAACCGACGGTGACCTTAATAAGGCACCATAGTGAAAATGAAAAAGCCTTCGCCGGGGTGTCAATTTAGCCAATAAAGACGACGCTTGAGACTGGGAGGATAGCTGACAAACCGAAAGCGGCAAAAATTGATTATTTGATGGGAGCCCTTTTGCATTCACAATTCTTTATGACCCACCTGCACAGCGGGCTGGTTTTCAGAGTAGTGAACATATAGCCTATTCGCCATGTAAACGGAGCGGTGTTGCCCCCCGGTACAGCCAATTGAAATGGTTAAGTAGCTTCTGTTGTTTTCTTGGAATTTTGGGATCCATCGGTCGAGAAAACCGACTATGTCGGCCAGCATTGCAGCAACTTCAACATGAGCCTCTAAAAATTGAATGACTGCCGGTTCTAGGCCTGTTTTATGTCGAAGCTCCGCTTTCCAATACGGGTTTGGAAGGCAACGTACATCAAAGATGAAATCAGAGTTCTCAGGCAAACCTCTTTTGTAACCGAAGGACTCAAAAAGAATCGCCATGTAATTTACATTATCAGGCTCGACAATTCTTTTAATGAGACCTCTGAGTTGATTTTGGGAAAGCCCAGTCGTATCGACCTTTTGATTTGTGATTTTTGCAATCGGTGCCAGAAGAGAGTCCTCTAGCTCGATGGCTTCCATCAAACTCACCCCGCTGCTGCTCAGTGGATGTTTACGTCTGGTTTCACTATATCTTCTTACTAAATCCGGCCTACGGGCATACATAAATATGACATCTACTTGAACGCCGTCAGCTCTTATTTTCTTTAAGATTTCTGCGATTGTTGAGAGGTCCCCCAAGAGGTTTCTGGCATCGATGCCCACTGCGAGCTTTTTTTCTTTCTTTGATGCTCCTTTACCAAGTTGAGAGATTAGATTCTGCAACAGACTAGCAGGAAGGTTATCTATGCATGCAAAACCTGCATCTTCCAAAATATTTAATGCCGACGTTTTTCCAGATCCCGAGTGGCCGCTTATTACCACTAGTCGCATTTTTAAATGCTCTGCTCAAGTTTTATGAGCGTGTTGAATAGCTGCTGATTATTTCGGCATGCTCTAAGTTTTTCTCGAGAGTTTGCCCTTTGTAAAACCTTGGTGACATAAGCTAAAGTTTTTTCATGATCATCATTTTGCACATCTGGAACGATAAGAGCAAAAATCAAATCTACTGGCTGATTGTCTATCGAGTCATAATCAACTGAGAAGTTTAGCTTTATGAGACAGCCATAAACGCGATTAAGCCCATTAACGCGACAGTGAGGCACTGCAACGCCCTTGCCAATGCCGGTGCTGCCAAGACGTTCGCGCGCTACCATACTTTGAAAAAGTGCTTCAGCCCTGTCTGTATCGCCGTCCAAATTCTTTGATATGAATTGAGCCAGATTCTCAAAGACTTTTTTCTTACTGCTCCAATGCAAGTCGCACAGGGACATCTCTGGTGTTAACACGTCTGAAATTCTCATCATCAAAAGCTATCGACCTCTCCGCTTTTGTTTGTGTTTAATGACTTGTTTATTTAGCTTTTCGGACAGTGCATCTATCGCCGCATACAGATCCTCATGCTCGGAATTTGCAAAAATCTCGGCACCACTTGCATGAACCGTGGCTTCTGCCTTCTGCACAAGTTTATCAACAGTCAATGTGACTGCTATTCGGGTAATCAGCTCATAGCGACGCTCCAATTTGAGAAGTTTGGCGGTTACGTAATCACGAATTGGATCAGTAATGGTGAGATGGTGTCCACTGATGGTCATTTGCATATTAAGGCCCTTCTTATATTATATTTTCAAATCTTTTACGTTGACTGGACGAAGCAATCCCCATACTTTCTCTGTACTTCGCAACGGTGCGTCGCGCGACTCTAATGCCTTGCTCATCGAGAAGTGCAGTTAATTTGCTGTCGCTTAGTGGCTTTGACGGAGTCTCAGCATTAATCATTGATTTAAGGATAGCGCAAACGGCTGTAGATGAACATTCTCCTCCTCCCGCGGTGCCCACGTGACTCGAAAAAAAATATTTGAGCTCAAAAATGCCCTGAGGGGTCGCCAAGTATTTGGTCGTAGTCACTCTTGAAATGGTAGACTCATGGAGTTCTAGACGATTAGCTACGTCTGCCAATACCATCGGTTTCATGGCAATCGGACCTTGCTCAAGAAATCCTTTTTGCAATTCAACTATAGTCATCGTCACTCGCATAAGGGTTTCGTTACGACTCTCAAGACTTCTCAAAAACCAACGTGCTTCAGACAGATTATCCTTCAGATATTGATTGTCCTGGCTGTCATCAGAGCGTTTGATCAAACTACTGTACGAGTCATTTATGCGTAATCTAGGCAGGTTGGCGTCGTTCAGTCTCACCCTCCAACTATTGTCGATCTTCTCAACAATAGCATCTGGCACGATGTAGTCTACATTTTGACTTGATAAGGCCTCTCCGGGGCGCGGATTGAGATTTTTAATGAGAAGCATAGCTTGGCGAATTTGATCCAAACTATAACCGGTCTTTTTGCACAGACGTATGGGGTCCACAGAACCTAAATCGTTGAGAAATTGCAGAACCAAGCGCCTTGATTCTGCAACATACGGCGTTGTTGAAGGTAGCTGGTTGATTTGTATGAGCAGGCACTCTTGAACGTCTCTGGCAAAAACGCCGGCAGGGTCGAATTGCTGTAAACGATGCAACACTGCGATTATCTCTTCTTCGGGCAAAGGTTCGTCTTCAGTTTGAAGATGCTCCGTAATGTTAAGGACGTTGTCCGTTAAAAATCCATTGTTGTCAACTGAATCAATAAGTGTCATGCCAATTTGTTTGTCGTGCTCAGAAAATGGCGTTAAGTTCAGCTGCCAGCGAAGATGGTCTTGGAGCGACTCAGTCACTTGGTACACCTGTTCAAGGTCGATTTCTCCGCTACCACCGGCGATGCCGCTTGTTACGGGGTTGTATACATCCTCCCAATTTCCCTCCACAGGCAGGTCGGCCGCCCCACTATCTTCCCATGAAAGATCTGGTGTATCTTGAGTTTCTGACGCCAGAAGACTATTAGATGAATTTAATAAATCCTCCGTTAGCGCTTGAGCATCAACGGGATTATTTTCAATATTAAATATAGATTCATCTGGGGCAAGATCTTGTTCGTCTTGAGATTGTTCTCGCTTTTCTTCTTCTTCAAGTTCCAACAACGGGTTGTTATATAGCTGTTCGATGAGTTCTTGTCGAAGCTCAAGCGTTGATAATTGCAAGAGACGGATGGCCTGCTGCAGCTGCGGCGTCATTGTTAGCTGCTGATTAATTTTTAATTGGAGGCCGGGTCTCATCAGATTTCAATCTTGTTTGTGAAATTTTAGGCAAAACGGGATCTTACTCTTCACTTATATCAAGTTCCTAGTCTAAAACAAAGCGCTTAGAGGTAAAAATTATCGCCAAGATATATCTGACGCACTTTTTCGTCGGCTAAAATCTGTTTGGCTGTCCCTTCCGAGATAACTTTTCCTTCGGCCATTATGTAGGCCCTGTGGCAGATGTCTAGAGTTTCGCGGACATTATGATCGGTAATTAAAATTCCAATTCCGCGCTGAATAAGGTAGCGAATGATAATTTTGATATCATTGACAGAAATGGGATCAACTCCAGCGAATGGCTCGTCAAGCAGAATAAATTTAGGATTTGTAGCTAGCGCTCGCGCAATCTCTACGCGTCTTCTCTCTCCCCCTGACAAACTCATGCCGAAACTATCTCTCAGGTGAGAGATGTTGAGGTCTTCTAGCAATCTTTCTAGCGAATTTTGGCGTTGGGCTGGCGAGAGTGATTTCTGTATTTCCAAGATTGAGAGTATATTGTCCTTTACGCTTAATTTTCGAAATACTGATGGTTCTTGGGGCAAATAGCTGAGTCCGCGCTCGGCTCGGCCGTGAATTGGCAAATCGCTGATATCTTCCTCGCCAATCGTAACCTGCCCTCCATCTTGTTCAGTTAGTCCAATTATCATGTAGAAGCACGATGTTTTTCCCGCGCCATTGGGTCCTAACAATCCGACGACTTCTCCTTGCTTTACTTCGATGGACACTCCATGCACAATCGGCTTTTTGGCATAGACCTTCGCTAAATTTTGGGCGCTGAGTACACTCATGGAGTGATGCCTCCCAACTGTTTTTTGTCCAGTTGATTGTCTATGTCGGATGGAGGGATTACCAATTGGATGCGTTTCCTTTCTGAGAGGCTGTCGCCGCGAGCCTTCCAAATTCCATGTNTCAAATCATACGAGATCGTGTCCCCTTTAATTATCGTGCCGTTTCGGTTCAAAGAAGCGTTGCCTTGTAAATTAACGACCTCTGTTTTGAGAGAATATTCTATATTGTCTGCTAGTCCGATAAGTTCTTCGTTCTTATGCGCCGGACGTTGGCTAAAATTTGAGGGACTTCCTTCACAAAAAATAGTTGAAACACGGTTATTTTCATACCTTACAATTACTCGGTCCGCTTTGATATTCAGGTCACCTCTGTTGATAGATACATTACCAATATATTTAGTAATCTCTTCCTTTTCATTCTGCTCAGCACGGTCAGATTCAATGGTTATCGCGGCGCTGGAATTTTGTGGAAGAGACAGCGAGGTGCCAGGCCATGCTAAGCATATAAGGATGACAAATTTAAAAATATTCATAAACTACTTGTACTTGATCCAAAAACCTGTAGGCCCCTCTATTAGGATAGGCCTCTACGCCGATGCCATAAACTTTTCCTCTGTTGTTCTTAAACGCGAATTCTCGGTCGTTAACGACAAGTCCTTCGTTGGGAAAATAAGTTATCGTCTCGGTCTCAAGCTCAGCCAGGTCACTATCGAGGCCCGCTTTGATGAGCACATTGCCACTTAATTCGATTTGATAATTAATTTGGTCAAGCACTCCTGATTCTGCCGAGATTTCAACTTTCCTGCCACTTTTTTCGTGTGAAATCGCTTTTGGGTTCAAAATTAAAATCTCTGATACATTTCTATAGAATTTTACCTGAGTAGCTTGCATTGAAAATTGTTCTTGTCCATTTTTTGAATAAACTCGTGCTTTTACCTGACGCATGTAGCTATCTGCTAACGGTACCCTTTCAGGCCGCCCCTCAGAATTTTTTAAAAAAGATTCTGGTGGTGAGTCCCAAATGAGAAGGAATGCTATTGTGAGGAGTGCAGTGGCACTTATAAGCGCATAATTTTTCATAATGAGTAGTCGGACAAAATTTTGTCGAGCTTTCCTTGAGCAGCAAGGATAAGATCTGCCACTTCGCGGACAGCACCAAATCCTCCAGTCTTATCGGTTTGCCAATCGGCAAGCTGCGCAAGAGCAATATGAGAATTTGCCACACAAATTCCAAACCCAACTTTCTGGATGCATTTAATATCGGGCAGGTCATCTCCGAGAAAACCAATTTCACTCAACTCTAATGCGTATTGGAGTCGTTTTTCTTCAAGTGCTGGGAATTTGTCCGCCTGACCCTGCACGGTAAAGCTGATGGCAAGCTCCTCTACTCGATTTTCTAGAGGCCTTGATGTTCTTCCAGTAATGACTCCGACATGAATATCAGCAGACTGGAGCATTTTAATACCAAGACCATCCTGAATGTTAAAAGCTTTGAGTGTTTCTCCTTCTTCACCGAAGTATAGCCGTCCGTCCGTAAGAACCCCATCAACATCGAGCACCAATAATTTTATTGAAGCTGCTGCACGAATTATATTTTTCGGGACAATTTCTAAAATTTGGGCACTTATGCTCATTTTTATACTACTCTGGCGCTGACAAGGTCATGCATATGCAGTATCCCGGTAATTATCTTCTCCTCGTTTTCAACCAGCAGAACAGTTATTGAGTGATCTTCCATAATCTTCATGGCTTCGGCTGCGAGAACATGTTCTCGCACTGTAACGGGTTCTTCTGACATCACGGCGCTCATTTTCGTCTTCCGAATATCCAATCCTTTATCGATAGTTCGACGTAAATCGCCATCTGTGAATATTCCCGCCAGCTTACCATTGTTATCAGTAATAGAGGTCATGCCGAAACCCCTTGCTGTCATTTCTAATAGCCCATCTTTCAGCGGCTGAGATGTTTGTACCTTAGGGATTTTTTCCTCGCTATGCATCACATCTTTGACCCTCAATAATAGCTTGCGCCCTAAAGCGCCTCCAGGATGAGAAAAAGCGAAATCTTCTGCGGTGAATCCTTTCGACTCTAGAAGAGCGATTGCCAATGCGTCCCCCAAAACTAATGAAACCGTCGTGCTAGTGGTAGGAGCGAGATTCAGTGGGCATGCCTCCCTTTCAACGCCGATATTAAGGTTCACAGCTGCCGCTGCTGCTAGCGGTGATTGTTTGTCGCCTGTCATCGTGACTAAAGGAATGCCCAATCGCTTAATCAGCGGAATTAGCGCGATAATTTCCGATGTAGTCCCTGAACTTGAAATCGAGAGGACCACATCATCTTTGGTAATCATGCCGATGTCACCGTGGCTTGCTTCGCCCGGATGAACAAAAAACGCTGGGGTCCCGGTGCTAGCCAATGTGGCTGCCACCTTATTAGCCACATGCCCTGACTTGCCCATGCCAATGACCACTACCCGCCCCGAACAAGACATGAAAATTTCGCAGGCTGCATCGAAACTACTGTCAATTTGACAACTCATCGCGGCTACTGCTTCAGACTCTAAGCGAATTGTTCGAAGCGCAGAATCCCGGTAATTTCTTGCATACATCTTAATATTCTACCCGTTCTGAACCGCCCTTTTTTGCCATAGATGTTCGATCATGTAAACATCCTGGGAATGCGTCATTGAGCCGAACTTAATGATACTGCTAAGATAACATAATAGCTTATGTAGCCTAATAGAAAAATAGCTCCATATGATCTGGAAATAAAGGCTTTATTTTTATTGTCGCGCTTGTTTCTTTCAGCCAAAAAGACGAATAACACCAGTGTCATGGTCAAAGCGGCCATGCTCATGTAATCACGCAAGAATACGCTGTGGTCAATTTGCATTGGTGATATTGCGCCCGCAGCCGTCATCACTAGCATTAGGTTGAACAAATTGGATCCAAAGACATTTCCTACGGCGATATCATGATGTCCTTTCAGGGCACTTACCACTGATGCGGCAAGCTCGGGAAGACTGGTTCCAAGCGCGATAACGGTCAAACCAATTACCAATTCGCTAATGCCAAAGAATTGCGCGATTTCTTTTGCACCCCAGACCGTTACTTCGGCGCCTAGCAAAAGAAAAATGAGGCCTAAAAAGAACGATTTCGCCGCGGTCAACGATTTTATTCTCGGTATCGCTTCGTCGTCTGTCGTTAAAGAAGCGTTGGTAGTATTTTTATATTTTATTACCAAAATAATTAATGGCACGATCAGTAAAGCTAGCATTATGCTTTCTAATCGATTTAAAAACCCATCGTAGAGGCAAAGCCCGGCTAAACCCGTAACAAGAATCAACACTGGACTCTCTTCTCGCAAAATATGTCTGTTAACCGGAAGTGGAGATACGAGGGCAGTTGCCCCCAGTACGAGGCCAATATTGGCGATATTGGATCCTAGAGCATTACCGACGGCCAGCTCGCCAGCATTACTCAGCGCCGCATTGATGGACACAATAATTTCTGGTGCGGAAGTCCCTATAGACACAATAGTGAGCCCGATTAACATTGGTGATATCCCTAAATTTCTGGCGGCACCAGCGCTCCCAACCACAAACTTATCTGCCCCCCAAATTAGAGCGATGATACCAATTAAAAGAGCAATTGAAGCTATGAAAATAGACACTAAGCAATCTCCAATGTCGGGTCATGAGAGTTTTTTTATGTTGAATGCGATGTTATAGTGATGTTGAGTTTATGTCAGCTTTATTGACCTTTTTTAGCTGAAAATTAATTTGACAGATGCATTGCCTTGGGACAAGGAGATCGGTACTTGAAAGTAGTTGGAGCTTTGTTAATTGGTATTCTCGCTCTTCGAGCCACTATTGGTGAAGCCGAATCCGATAGCATCATTAACGCGACGGTGGATGAAAGACGACCATTGAGTGGGACCGAACTCAAGTCCGAGCTTGACCAAAGTAAACACGCACAAGCCATAGCGATGAGTGACAAAGCGCAATCGGTAAACATCCAAGAGGACCCTTTCTCCCAAGTCGAGCAGGTAACCTTAGAGTTAATTGAAGTCATAAAAATTTATAAAGAGGCATATCCAACGAATGAAATAGCTTTTTTTTCGGCCATCAGAGAAGTCTTGAGGCCGCATGTTGATTTTTCTTACATGGCTAAGATGGTCATGGGGTCCTACAGGAAAACAGCGACAAATGGACAAAGAGACCTATTTGCAAAAGTTTTTCGAGACGGGTTGATTGAAACTTATAGTAGAGGATTGCTAAGTTTTAATAACCAACAAATCACCTTAGTCAATCGTGCCCCTCTTAAAAAGGGTCAGAGAAAGGTTTATGTAAAACAGGAAATCCACGGTGTTGATAAGATATATCCCCTTTCTTACACCATGAGGAAAAAGAAGACTGGCGAATGGATGATTACAAATGTCACTATTAACGGTATTAATCTTGGAAAAACATTGCAAAACCAGTTTCTTAAAGCAGCGCAGAAAAATTCCAACGACATTGACTATGTTATAGCCTCGTGGGCAAACCAGGCTATATAGTTTCAGAATACTTCAGGGGTATTTATGTCACCAGAGGCAATCAAGCAGTTACTGAAGGCCAACCTGACTGATTGTGAGATTTTTGTCGAGGTCAGCGGTAGTCACTATCATATAACTGCTATTGGCCAGATTTTTGAGGGCAAGACGCCTGTGCAAAGGCAGCAGTTGCTTTATCGCGTGCTAGGGACACAGATTTCCGAAGGTCATATTCACGCTGTGGCTATGAAGACTTACACCTCTGAAGAATGGCGTAAAGGCCAAAAAGGTTAAATGTGACTCCCATCTGGGTTGATCTCCGCAGAACCATTCTTATACCGCGGAAGCTTTTAGATGAATAAGCTGCTGGTTCATGGCGGTACACGCTTGAGGGGAGAGATTTGGGCGTCCGGTTCCAAGAATTCCTCCCTACCCATCCTTGCAGCTGTATTATTGTGTGATGGCACAGTCACCATTTCCAACCTTCCGGTGCTTGAGGATGTGATCACGTTTAAAGAGTTGCTGGCCGCGCTTGGTGTCAAAGTGATAGCTTATGATGGAGGGAATCTGGAGGTTGACCCTCGTTGCGCAAATAGTTTGACAGCACCTTACGAATTGGTGAGAAAGATGCGCGCCTCAATATTGGTCCTGGGTCCAATGTTAACGCGTTATGGGCAAGCAAATGTCTCTTTCCCAGGAGGGTGCGCCATTGGCAGCCGGCCCGTGGATTTGCATTTGCGGGGGATGGAAGCAATGGGAGCAAAAATAGAGATTTCTGATGGTTACATAAGGGCTACTTGCTCAAACCGTTTGATCGGCACCCGCATAGCCTTGAGTAGCGTTTCTGTTGGGGCAACTGAAAACCTGATGATGGCTGCTGTTTTAGCCGATGGCACCACTATTCTGGAAAATGCGGCTAGGGAGCCAGAAATTTTGGATTTGGCAAACTGCTTAAATCGCTGGGGAGCGAGAATAAGCGGCGCAGGTACCAATAGAATTATTATTGAAGGCGTCGACAAGATATTGGGGGGAGGTTTTGAGGTGATGTCAGATCGTATAGAGACTGGCACATACCTTGCGGCCGCAGTCGCTACAAGAGGCAAAATGAAAATCTCTCGGACCGACCCAACGATTCTCGACGCGGTCCTCAAAAAGTTAGCTGAAACCGGAGCGCGAATCAAATTTGGTAATGATTGGATTGAGATTGATGCTGAAAATAGGAGACCGCGTTCGGTAAATGTTCACACTGCGCCCTATCCGGGTTTTCCGACTGATATGCAAGCTCAACTTACTGCAGTGAATTCGATAGCAGAGGGGATAGGTATAGTTGAGGAGACTATCTTTGAAAATCGGTTAATGCAGGTGCAAGAATTAAATCGAATGGGAGCTAACATTGCGATTGCTGGAAATAGTGCTGTCGTTACAGGGGTAGATAGACTCAAAGGTGCACGAGTGATGGCATCTGATCTTCGCGCTTCCGCTAGCTTGGTAATCGCGGGGTTGGTTGCAGACGGTGAGACCTTGGTGGAAGAGATTTATCATATTGATCGGGGTTATGAGGGTATTGAAGAAAAGCTATGCTCGCTGGGCGCCAAAATTAAGCGTGTTAATCAATGAAAAGAGAATTAAATTTATGACGCAGATTACATTGGCATTGACTAAAGGCCGCGTCCTTAATGAGGTGCTTCCATTACTTCAGACGTCAGGAATAAGGCCAGAGCAAGAAATTAAAGAAAGTCGAAAACTTATTTTTAACACTAACGTGAAAAATCTAAGATTACTCATACTGCGTGGCGTAGATGTGCCAACCTATGTTCAGTTTGGAGCTGCAGACATGGGTATAGCGGGCAAAGATATTTTACTGGAAGACTCTGGAGGCGGTTACTATGAGTCGCTTGATCTCGCTTTGGCCCGATGCCGCCTGATGACGGCCTCATTAAAAGATACAAATAATGTTGAAGGTCGTACCATAGTAGCGACAAAATATATTAATGTAGCCAGAAAATATTACGCGCAGATAGGTCGGCAGGCAGAGTTCGTAAAGCTCTTCGGCGCTATGGAACTGGCGCCTGCATTGGGATTAGCAGACGAAATTGTTGATATTGTTGACACTGGCAATACACTGAGAGCTAACGGTTTAGTGAGCAAAGAACTAATAGCCAACGTGAGCGCTCGTCTCATTGTGAATAAGATAGCCATGAAGACCAAATTTGAGTTAATTCAAGCGATCATTGATCGACTGAAGATGGTGCTGTAGGGTAAAAATGGAACTTTGCGCAATAAATTTATTAAACTCTACCGATCGGAATTTCTCCTCGAACCTTAGCAGACTGACATCGTGGGAAGCTGTGACGGACCATGAGGTGGAAACCGTCGTGGATGGGATTATTTTTGAAATTAGAAAACGCGGTGATTTAGCGTTACTCGAATTCACCAATCGATATGATGATCGTCGCTGCGAGAGCGCTGAAGAACTAGTTGTGCATAAGGATGAGTTGGAAAAAGCCTTGGGTGCAATAGATGATGATCTCCGAGCTTCACTCGAAAAAGCCGCATTGCGAATTAGTGACTACCACAAACATCAATTGGAAGAATCTTGGCAATTTACCGAGGCTGATGGGACGTCTCTTGGTCAGAAAATTACTGCAATTGAAAGAGTTGGTATTTATGTCCCAGGCGGCAAAGCGAGCTATCCATCATCGGTGTTGATGAATGCCTTGCCCGCTCGTGTTGCCGGCGTTGATGAAATCATCATGACTGTTCCGTCTCCCAAAGGACAGCTTAATCCCTCAGTTCTGGCATCTGCAGCGATTGCGGGGGTTACTAAGGTATTTACCATTGGAGGCGCTCAAGCAATTGCCGCGATGGCGTTTGGCACTGAATTAGTGCCCAAGGTCGATAAAATTGTTGGTCCCGGGAATTCTTTCGTTGCCACAGCCAAGCGCAAAGTCTTCGGTTCTGTTGGATTGGATATGGTTGCAGGCCCGAGCGAGATCTTGGTAATTTGTGATGGCATGACAGATCCAGAATGGGTTGCAATGGATTTGTTCTCTCAAGCCGAACACGACGAGGATGCTCAATCTATACTTTTGGCTTGGGATGATGACTTTCTTTCCGCTGTTCATGTGAAAATGACCGAGCTACTTCCTCAGATGGAACGGAGAGATATCATTTCAAAGGCACTCAGTAGCCGAGGCGCGTTAATTAGAGTGAAAGACGCTTCTGAAGCTGTCTATCTGAGTAATCTATTGTCGCCAGAACATCTTGAACTATCGGTGGAAAACCCAGAGCGGTGGCTCCCCCAAATAAGAAATGCCGGCGCAATATTTATGGGGCGATACACATCGGAGGTTTTGGGAGATTACTGTGCAGGGCCAAATCATGTGTTGCCGACTTCTTCGACGGCTAGATTTTCCTCCCCGCTTGGTGTCTACGACTTTCAAAAGCGCAGTTCTGTAATTCATTGCACAATCGACGGAGCTGCGAAACTTGGCCAAATAGCATCTGTTCTGGCGCACAGCGAATCGCTTGCTGCGCATGCTCGCGCCGCAGAATTGCGAATTGAGGTCGACAATTGACAACTTATGGTGCAGATTGTGAGTAGGTATTGGAGTGATTTTATCCACGGTATAGATCCATATATCCCGGGGGAGCAACCGTCAAATCCAGCGGTAGTCAAACTCAATACCAATGAAAATCCCTACGGCCCGTCCCCGAAATCTTTGAAAGCAATGCTTGACTCTGTTGATAATGATCTGCGTCTATACCCTTGCCCCGAGTCAAGCGCGTTAAAGAGTACAATTGCCCAATACTATGGGCTATCCTCGGATCAAATATTTGTTGGTAATGGATCTGATGAGGTGTTATCCCATGTATTTAATGGATTATTCAGAAAGGAGCAGCCTGTCTTCTTTCCCGATATTACTTACAGCTTTTACCCCGTTTTTTGTAAGCTGTATGATATTTCATATCAACAAATAGCGTTGGCAGAAGATTTTTCTCTGGAGCTTGAGGATTACTACCGACCCAACGGAGGAATTATCTTCCCCAATCCGAATTCTCCTACAGGCCGGTTTCTAGATCTCAATCACATCGAAAACCTACTTCGCGACACCACAAATTCGGTCGTAGTGATTGATGAAGCTTATATCGATTTTGGCGGTGCTAGCTGCATTGCATTGATTCCTAAATATGACAATTTGCTTGTAATTCATACGCTGTCGAAATCCCGCTCATTGGCTGGGCTGAGAATTGGATATGCGATGGGTTCTAGCAGTCTCATCAAGGGACTGGACAGAATAAAAAATAGTTTTAATTCTTATCCTTTAAGTAAGGTTCAGGTGTCAGCTGCTGTAGCATCTTTTAAAGATGGGACGTACTTTAAAAATACCATTCAGAAAGTGGTTTCCTCTCGACAAGCCTTGACTCATGAGCTAAAAATTTTGGGTTTTGAAGTGGTACCGTCTATGGCAAATTTTCTCTTCGTTTCTCATCCCGGGGTCAGTGCTAGTGATTTATTTGAACGTTTACGGGAAAAGGACATTTTAGTGAGACACTTTGATCGACCAAAAATCGATTCCTTTTTACGAATTACGGTCGGAAATGATCATCAAAATAGGGCTCTGATAGAGTTGCTAGGAGAGATCGTCGAGCCAACTTAATCTGTTTCACCTGTTAGTTAGGTCTTGCTCCAACCTCTGTGGTTATCCTCGAGAACCGTCCTTGGCGCCAAACCGTTAACTCAATCACTGTGCCTGGTTCAGATTTTGCAATATGGGTCATGCTGGTTTGAGGATCGACAATTGGAGCCTGGTCTATGGCAGTGATTATATCGCCAGGTACTAACTTACTTACGTCAGCTGGTCCATTTGGAGAGATTTTTCGGATAAGGAGTCCTACGGGTAAATTATGTTTCTTTGCCATCTGCGGGGCTACGCTAATTGCATTAAAACCAAGCCAACCTCGACCTGCCAGAATTTCCTCCATAGTCTGTATAGCTCTGTCGGAAGGAATTGCAAAACTGACTGATCCTAGATTACGATCAATGAATGTGTTGATGCCTAGCAAACGTCCTCTATGATCTATGAGGGCTCCTCCTGAGTTTCCTTGATTGATTGCAGCGTCAGTTTGAAGGTAGCTCTGAAGAGGATTTTTGGAATTTACATCAGTAACTTCCTTGGCACTAATAATTCCATGTGTAACCGTTTGGCCGACACCGTGCGGATTGCCAATCGCAAGCACAACATCGCCGATCATAGCCTTTTTAGAGACTGCGATCTCGATGGGTTTTACCTTCTGCATCTCTAGTTTGAGAACTGCCAGATCTGCCTCGACGTCGATTCCTATCAAGCTTACCGGGGCTTCGCGACCGTCATTGAGCATCACGGCAACATCTCCTGCGCCGGCCAACAAATGGTAGTTAGTCAAAATTACCCCGTCCTCTCTCATAATTACTCCGGACCCAAGGGCTTCGTAGGGTTTCTTCTTTACTACCGTTAAGGTACCAAATTGGGGATCCCATCGTTGCTTTTTTTCTAAAATTTTCACGCCCCGAGCATAAATATTCACTACAGAAGGTCCTGCTTTGGATACAGCTTCTGAATATGATATTGAGGAGGATAGACCGTCATCAGGTAGACGAGAGTGATTTGGTTCAGGCGCCGTTTGATGTGATGTGCGAAGCTGAGGGAAAACAGCGAGCATCATCAAGGCCACTAGTAATCCAGTCAGGAATGAGGGGGCGAAGCTCGAAAGTTGGGTGATACGCATCTTTAGAAACCAAATAACAATGCTAGTTCGTATGATAAACTGTAAGACGATTTTGATGGAAGTACTTAATCATTTTTCCGATAGCTATGTCTCGCGGTTAAGAATCTGNAGCTTGGGCAGTTGTTATTCCAAATGCTGATGATCCGCGTGCGCGGTGGTCACATTTAAATTTTGTGTTCTGATGGCGATGATGATGTCGAAAAAAAAGAGTCGTATGTGGGTCTCTCGGCACCTCAAAGATCCATTCGTGAAAAAGTCAAAGAGCGAAAGTCTGCGATCGAGATCGAGTTACAAGCTTTCCGAAATAATCGACAAGACCGGATTGTTGAGAAGAGGAATGGCAGTGGTTGATCTGGGTGCTGCTCCAGGAGGTTGGTCTCAAGTGGCGTCGCGAGTAGTCGGTCCCGAAGGGTTTGTTTTGGCGACAGACACTAGCATGTTCGATAGTATAGATGGGGTGGAGATCATCTTGGGAGATTTTAACGAAGAAACCGTTTTCGACAGTCTTCTTGTTGCTGCTGGCAAAAACATAGATGTTGTGTTGTCTGACCTCTCACCAAACTTAACGGGCGTGAGAGAAATTGACCAGCCACAATGCTTCCATCTGGCAGACCAGGCACTTGATTTCAGCAGGCGGGTTTTGAAGCCGGGCGGCGCTTTCATAGTTAAGGTATTTCAAGGCAGCGGCTTTGATGAATTTGTGCTAGACCTGAGAAGGGTGTTTAATGCGGTAACAATTAAAAAACCAAAAGCCTCGCGCTCTCGGTCCAGAGAGGTGTATGCAGTGGCAACAGGTTTCGATGATCACGGGAGACGAGTAAATGAATGATCTAGCCAAAAATTTGGTGGTGTGGTTAATATTAGCAGCGGTGCTGTTGTCGGTTTTCAATAGTTTCGCTCCAATTCCTGAGGATAATAACTTAGGTTACTCTGACTTCGTCGTTGAAGTTCAAAACGATAGAGTTTCAATGGTAACAATCGAGGGCTTGATCATTGAAGGAGAGCGAAGAGACGGTACAAATTTCCGCACAGTGAGACCCAACGTGCAGGATCCTGATCTGATGGCTGATCTTATCAATCACAACGTCAAGGTCATCGGAAAAGAGCCCGAGAGCCCAAGTTTGATCTCGCAACTTCTAGTGGCTGCCTTTCCAATACTACTGATATTGGGAATTTTCATGTTTTTCATGCGCCAAATGCAATCGGGGGGTGGTGGCAAGGGAGGCCCGATGAGCTTTGGGAAGAGCAAAGCAAAGCTTCTCACTGGAGATCAGATAGACACAACCTTCTCTGATGTGGCAGGTGTGGATGAGGCTAAAGAGGATGTGAGTGAGTTAGTCGAGTTTTTGAGCGATCCGACTAAGTTTCAACGTCTGGGCGGTCGCATCCCCAAGGGCGTTCTAATGGTGGGTCCGCCCGGAACCGGTAAGACTTTGCTCGCTAAGGCCATTGCTGGGGAAGCCAAAGTGCCTTTTTTCTCGATATCAGGTTCAGACTTTGTGGAAATGTTTGTTGGTGTTGGCGCTTCTAGAGTTAGAGATATGTTTGAGCAAGCAAAACGTCAAGCCCCTTGCATTATCTTCATCGATGAGATAGATGCTGTGGGCCGACACAGAGGAGGTGGTTATGGTGGTGGTAACGACGAGCGAGAACAAACGCTTAATCAACTCCTTGTTGAAATGGATGGATTTGAAGGTACTGAGGGGGTGATAGTGATTGCCGCAACAAATAGGCCCGATGTGCTTGATAAAGCATTGTTGCGCCCGGGCCGGTTCGATAGGCAAGTTTATGTCGGTTTGCCAGATATTAGAGGGCGAGAGCAGATTTTGAAAGTGCACTCGAGGAAGGTGCCGATCGATGAAATGGTTGAACTTAGCGTATTGGCTC
>NZJL01000045.1 GCA_002692165.1 Porticoccaceae bacterium | reverse complement strand
TCCAGGCAATGCATTGTTGACGGTTTGGTCCTGCCAATTCCAAGAGGGCATGGGGTTTGCGGAACTTGCTGTGGCAGATCAGACAATGATGGCTTACATGGATAAGGTTGAGATGCCGGGCGGCATGTATCGTTGGTTCTCAGGAGCGGGAGCCCCTTCGTCAGAGAAAACTGATTTTCGAAATGTACTTGTTAACGAAACAGACGAGTCTCGCGGTTCGGCTGTGGACATGATGCTAGCTGGTGGACTCAAAGTAGCACAAGAGTCATATGGTAAAGTAATCGATTGTGATGCTCCGAGGGTTTGGAGAGCTATCCATGTAGTTGGCAAAAGTTCGATTTAGACCACCCTAACGACTACGTTTACTAGCAAGCAACAAGCGGTTGTACCATAATGCGGCCCGAGCGGAAATGCGTCGGGTCGCGATGGTGTTTCTTCCGCGTGAATTGGCATTCCGAGTTAGAAAGTTTTAGGTTCAATACCCATTACATTATTACTCAAGAGGTCAATGTGCGAAACCGATTGTTCGCGTTCAATACACAGATGAAGCATTTCTTTGCTCACTTTGACTCGGATGATATAGCGAAGCGCCAAAAAATAATGGCTTTGTCTGTCGCGGCCTTCATCGCTTTTATTTTTGCGGCCAGTCTATCCTCTAGGCCCACCATAAACTCTGCATTATTGGTTCAAGCATTTTGCTGCATACTCATAATATATTACGGCGGAATTTATTGGTTCAGCTACCTCATTGAATGGGGCAGGGGGTTAGTTCCAACACAAGCGCTGAATCGTAAAAAAATAAGTATTCCCCCGCTCACTTATAAGTTTTTTCAGTCTTTAACTCGCATTACGCTACTATTACTCAATCTGATCTTCAGTTTTGGTGTGTTTTTCAGCGCTATTGTTACCCCTGTTATTGTCATGATGGAGGTTTTTGCAGATGGTTAGCCGCTGGAAAATTACCTGCCAAGATTAATATTCCGACAGATGTAACCTATGACAAGGACCACTTCTCGCCCTCCATCTCCGTAAGTGATAACATCTCCTATCGAGGCTTTAAAAATGTCTTCAGTCAGATGCTAATCTTTTTATCCAGATTTGGGCCATTTGCATAATGACCACAGATCCAATAAACACAACTTGCATCAAGTTGAGCACAGGAGCGTCTCCCGCAACCGAAATTAAATTTTCTGCAGCTGAACCAATGAAGACTCCTTGTTCTTGCATAGCCGAAAAGACAGTGGCAGTGTCTTTTAACATTGCATTGAACGTACTTAAATTTCCAAATGTGAACGTTGCAACTGAGAGACAAAACAACGAAGCCATTGCTTTACCCACTAAAGGAGTTTCTGGTGCATTATAGATATTATTCGATAATCTGAATCCGACCCAAATCAAGAAAGCCAACGCGGCAAAAAATACGGCATTAGAAATCAAGAAAGCTGCCAGCAAGTTCCAAATTTGAAGCACATCATTATTTAATTCCATTCGATATTCTCCCAGTTATTATTCATTAGTGAATCTTTACAGTAACAGCATTTCGCAAGCAGTGTTAGAGGGAAAGAGCGTTTGGACATGTTTTTGTAATAAATATGATGCCCAATCTTTCCCCTCAATATTTAAAAGCTTCACAATGTCTAAGAATACCTTTAGCTATCCGGGTACCCCCTGCAGATACACGGAACACTACTTTACAACCTAAAGAACCTTAAAAAGTCTATCAATCATTACATATATGGGAGAGGGGCTATGGTGACCTGCCTAGCCCTATGAAGCTGATTAGCTGTGAAGGTTATGAAGTAGACAAAATAGTAGACATTTTTAAGCCCTTGACAGTGAACTAGGCTATTGTAACTATATGATTTATAGTGAGCTAACATAGCTTATGGAGCTGTTAACAGGCGATGATTTTCTATCCCACCGCCAACTTTTTACTTTTAAAGCTCTACAGGCCTTGCTAGCTCTGGATTCTTCCAGATTTAGCAAGGAGCAGTTTTCAACTCATACAAACTACCTTTAAGGAAATATTATGAAATTAAAATTTGTACTAGCGACGCTACTGTTGGCAGTCTTTTCTGTTGTTATTGCTGATGACCATTCAAAAACTGTTGTCCGAGAAGCCAAGACGGCCAATCCATGGATAATGCTTCATCCTTCTGCGAATCAGGCGGCGACGGCAGCTTACTATGCAGCGGTTGAGAAGAACATATTCAATGGAGCTATCCCAGTCAAAGAAGCTCAATTAGCTGCTATTTCAGCCTCAGTTGCCATGAAATGTGTTTATTGTATTCCTGCTCACACATCGCTTGCTAAAGCTGCAGGAGCAACGGATGAAGAAATTAAAACCGCTGTAGCAATTGCAGCTGACGTTGCTTTGAACAGCGCTATGCTTTATGGCAATCAATTTGATATGGGTGAGTTTATGAAGATGTTTCCTCAATAGAGTGAAAAAATACTGACTTTTCCAGATCTAGCAAGGAGCAGGGTAGGCCATTTTCTCTAGATAGCTTTGCATCAACTCTAAGCTATAACCATCACCATAACCTTGTCCGATAGATCTTAAAGTCCATCCACCNAATTGATCTATCATATCNGGTGGTGTTTCAATACTTCTCAAACGATCTCTAAAAGAGTGTCTAAGCCCATGAATTACATCATNTTTNTNAGCTATAGTTTTGATCCATTTNTTGATNGCAGCAGATGCAGAGTTTGAATTACANCGTTCTTCNTTNGTGTATCTAGGGAAGCAATACAAGCTCTTACAATGCTTTTTNAGACGTTTNGCAGCCCAAAGTGATGTNNCAACAAGTGGGATCTTTCGTTCGCTAGAAGCTGTTTTAAGACGTCTGTGAGGATGTGGTCTGATATAAAGGTAGGGTAGGGGGCTTTCTAGTTTTATGTCATCAATCATTAAACCTGCAGCTTCAGATAAACGAAGACCAGTATCCGTTATTAAAGCTACAAGCCATCTAATATCATCATCTATTAAATAACATTCCTTTTTGAGTTTAAGAAGGTTAGCTTCAGAAACAGGCCTTCT
Source organism: Porticoccaceae bacterium (assembly GCA_002692165.1). Lineage (GTDB taxonomy): Bacteria > Pseudomonadota > Gammaproteobacteria > Pseudomonadales > Porticoccaceae > TMED48. The sequence continues at coordinate 13,416 of NZJL01000045.1, read as the reverse complement.
CTTTTTAGCTGTGAGGTCAGTAGGGATAGAAACTTTTGAAAAAGGATTTGATATATCCAAACCCTGTGGGTTTAATGTTCGGCATCTTTTCGATTGGCACAAGCTTTGGTGAAGTTGCTTATGTAAATGATGCCAAGATCGACCAGATTCTATTGTCCAGTGGTTCAGGGACAGATAATTATGGTGGTTGCATGGTGCAACTAAAAAGTGCTGGTCCCGATTTTCAAACACCCAGAGCATTGCTTCCAAGCTGCCCGACTAATAATTTCCTGACATTTAGCTGTAGCGGTGTTTATGCGACCAAAGCAGATGCGAGGTTGCTATTGCAGAATGCTCAGATGGCATTTGCACTGGATAAGAAGATTCAGATCAAGGTAGATGATAGCAAGAAACACAATGGCTACTGCTTCTCAGACTATCTCGTAGTGTTCAATGATTGATGACATAAAACTAGAAAGTCCCCTACCCTATCTTCATATAAGACCACATCCTCACAGACGTCTTAAAACAGCTTCTAGCGGACGAAAGATCCCAATTGTTAATACATCACTTTGGGCTGCCAAACGTCTGAAAAAGCATTGTAAGAGCTTGTATTGCTTCCCTAGATACACCAACGAAGAACGGTGTAATTTAAACTCTACATCTGCTGCGACCAATAAAAGGATCAAAAGTATAGCTCATAAAGATGATGTAATTCATGCTCTTAGACACTCTTTTAGCGATCGTTTGGGAAGTATTGAAGCACCACCAGATATGATAGATCAATTAGGCGGATGGACTTTAAGATCTATAGGACAAGGTCATGGTGATGGTAATAGCTTAGAGTTGATGCAAAGCTCTCTGGAGAAAATGGTCAGTCAAAAACTATAAGCAAAGCATTGATACCTGATTAGTCTATTTTTCAGAGGTGTAAGCCAAAACGTGAATTGCAAACCTTGTACAGGTATATTTAATCAACAACAATTAGAAAGGAGGCAGGTATGGATCATTCAATATTTGGAATGTTAAACAAGATAAAGTGGTATTTGATCGCACTTTATGCTGTCAATGCGATAATTTTCCAGGGAGCTATTGAGGATATGGGAATGTTTATTGATACTCCAAGTATTCTGTTTGTGTTAGTGGTATCAGCTGTCTATGCTTTTATCAGTGCAAAAGATCGAAACAATTTTCTGCCCAACTTTTGCTCTGCGGCTTTGGTCGCTGGACTAATCGGAACGATTATTGGATTAACAGGGCTTTCCAGTGCCTTCAAAGCATCAGACTATGTATTTGATCCAGAGTCAGTGATATTGTCCATTTTAGTTGCACTATTAAGTTTATTTTGGGGCTTAATCTTTTGGCTCAATGGCAGAATACTTCAAGCCATCTTTACTAGATTAAATCAGAAGGAAAGTTAGTACTGCTCCTTGCTAAATCCGGAAGAATCCAGAGCTAGCAAAGCCTGAAGAGCTTTAGGAGTTTAACAATGGCGGTGGGATAGAAAATCATCGCCTGTCATCAGCTCCATAATCTATGTTAGCTCACCATAAATCATATAGTTACGATAACTCTGTTCATTGTAAAGGGATTAAAAATGTCTACTATTTTGTCTACTTTGCAAGCTTCATAGCTAATCAACTTCATAGGGCTAGGCAGATAGTCATACCCGATAAATCGGTATTTAGTGCTTCCTAGACTATTTAAGGTTGTTTCGCTCGTCAGGTAGATTAAAAGGTTTATTGCAGACAATTGTGTAACAAAAAGTATGAGGTTAACTGGAAATTCCTATAAGAGTCATTTTTTAATAGTGTAATCTCTTAAGACGGTTGATAATATGGATCGAGCGGTTGTGGTTTTGATCTAGGAACAACTCAATATATAAAAGGTACTTTATGACATTTCTTTATCGATTCTCAGGTGTCTATCTTTTGCTATTGGTGGTTGGTTGCGAGAGTCAATTTGACCAGTGTTACAAGCAACTTAATAAAGCGGAGCTTATGACGTTTTTTGATGACAATAGATTGAAGTGCCAATCACATAAAGAGGGTATAAAGAATTACGGCTTTGAAAATGAAGACATTGCACAGGCATTTTTAAGAGTTTTACCACTTTGCCCTAAAATTTCCGATGTAAAATACTCATCTGCTAAACCAAATCTCACTACAAAAGACCAAAAAGAGAGGGCCAGCAAATTGGCAAAGGGAAAGTGCAACGAACAGGGTTTTGCTGAATAATCCCGCACCTAAAACATTTTGTTACACACGCTGCAATAGTTCAAAATTCACTGATCATCCTCGGGAACCGCCATAATGAACAAAAACCCCCTGCTTCTTTTTCTGTTATTATTGCCTTGTTTAACATCAGCTAACATGGATGATGTGTGTCTTATTAATGTGGATAATTATTCGTATAGGTTAATTGAAAAGAGCATAGATGAGCAGAGGTGTGTTAGGAATAACATCCTACAGGTAATATACACAATGCCCAATGCTGATGACAAAAGGATCTTTCGTCAGTCTTCCAGATGGTGCAGGTTTGATAGGAACAGAGATATAAGAGATGGGGTATTAAGTTGCGTTCTTTACTCAAAGAAAAGTCGAAATTTTTCCGATAAAAAGTAATTAGCTTCTCTCATGAAAACAAATGAATTATTGTATCAGGCATTTGATAAACGATACCAAGAACTCAAACCTATTACTGATGCGCGTTGTTTATGAGGTGTCCTTAAAAGAGAATTCAATCTTTCTTCTAATGAAGTGGCAGAACTGTTGGGTCTCAAAAACAACTCGGAGAATGAGCGCTAACCACTGACTCATGTAAAAAATTATAAGGGACGATTAACTTGGGGGACTGGTTTTTAGCTGATGGTTTCTGCTCTATTATAAGCTAACTCTTCGGTAGACCATCCATACCCTCCTTTCTGGTCGGACGAGGTTGTGTCCTTTTTAATACACACATCAAATCGGTATATCCGAACTGGCCACGTTCCCCTCCTTGAAATATGTACTTTTCAAAATCACAGAGATGTGCAGCAAGTTCCCTTGGATTTGGCGTAACACTTTTAAAGATGTCTCCTACCTCACATCCCTTTTTTCTTATGACTTGAGCCATACTATAAACTTTTAAGTTCTTCTGCTCCTCAAATTGGCCCGGTACCTCGCATAAAAAGCCTGTATCTTCTGCTTTCACTGAACTAATAAGAGCAAGTAACAACCCAATGAAAAAAATTCTCATACACTATCCCCTGCTGTGTGTCTTTGAGTTACGCTAAAACTTTGGCCTAACAATCACTCCTAAAAATCATTTCCCTTGCGCTATAAGCAGCTTTGGCCTCCCATGAGGCGTTCTCAGGAACTAAGAAGTGATTAGAGTCATTAGCTGGTTGGACTGAAGCATCTTCTCTATGCCTGGAAAAGTTACTATTGATCATAGCTATTTCATCATCCTGATAGAGCAATTCTATACTATTAATGATTGAATAGCGCCAACCACTTACTCTGATAATCTCATAATCCAAAACCTCACTAAAACTATTAAACATCAAACTCTTGTCACCCAATATATATACCAAAGGCGAATAAAAAGAGCCTCTAGAACAACAAGATTCTCAGAATTAACATTGTCAAAAAATGTTTTTTATGATTCCTTCCAGTGTGCTTTTCTGGACTACACCTGTTTGCTATTCAACACAACCGAGGAGCAGAAATAAAAGACAAATGGGAGTTATGCATTGTATTTGTATTGTCCTTAGATGCTTCAAAGCTAATTAGGGCTCAACAGCAAAGCCAACAGTATGAGTTTAAACAAGAATAAAGCGATAAATACAGAAACAATAAAGCTAATAGCCAGACAAACCGCTAGCTTGTTAACTCTATGATCACTAACGGCTGTTTTTTGCAATATAAGGGGTTAAGCAATTGTCCGCTTAATCCGAGACTGCTTTGACGTCGAGTAATAAGCTTCGGGTAAAGTTGACGGATACCTCTCTCTTGCCCACTAATTTAATTGGATTTTTAAACATTTCCTAGACTCGCAAGGCTCACTCATCTGTCGTTATGGCAGCCCGGATAGAACTCCTCCAAACTATGACTAAAGTCAAAATATCAAAAGCCTCCATCGTTGTATAATGCACCTATGATCCCTCCACTCGACATTCTAAACCGATTTTTTGGATACGACTCATTCCGCTCTCCTCAGGAAGCGATCATCGATACAATAGTCACCGGAGAAAATGCATTGGTGCTCATGCCTACTGGCGGAGGTAAATCACTCTGCTACCAGATTCCTTCAATCGCTCGTGAGGGCTGCGGTGTCGTAATCTCTCCTCTGATTGCCCTCATGCAAAATCAAGTACAAGCGCTAAAGATCAACGGTATACGTGCCGAGTTTTTGAATTCAACATTGCAATTACAAGATGCTGCAGCAATTGAGCAGATGCTACTCGACGGTGAACTGGAACTGCTCTATATGGCGCCCGAGCGACTTGCCAAACCAAGTATGCTGTCGTTGTTAAGGAAATCTAAAATCGGCCTCTTCGCCATAGATGAGGCCCACTGCATTTCGCAATGGGGTCATAACTTTCGCCAAGACTATCTTAAACTCGAACTTTTGGCCAAAGAATTCCCGGAGGTTCCACGTATCGCGTTGACTGCCACCGCCGATACTCGCACGCGCAAAGAAATTGCTGCAAAGTTAAATTTGACCAATGCAAAGCACTTTGTGGTGAGCTTTGATCGGCCTAATATCCGTTACCAAATAGCTCTTAAACAGAACTATCGGCAACAGCTGTTGCGTTTCCTGAGGGATGAACATTCAAACGATTCTGGAGTTATTTATTGTCTATCGAGAAAAAAGACGGAAGAAGTCGCTGAATGGCTGCCCCATGAAGGGTTTAATGCACTACCTTATCATGCCGGACTGTCATCAGAGCAACGAGATAGACATCAGTCTCGATTCCTTAACGAGGACGGGATTATCATTGTTGCGACCATTGCCTTCGGGATGGGGATAGACAAGCCTGACGTGCGATTTGTTGTCCATCTAGATTTGCCTAAGACGATTGAGTCTTATTATCAAGAAACCGGGCGCGCTGGCAGAGACGGTGAGCCTGCAAATGCCTGGATGGTTTACGGATTGGGGGATGTGGGAAAACTTAGAACAATGTTCGCAAAATCAAGGGCATCTGAGGATATCAAACGAATCGAACAGATGAAATTAAATGCATTGCTAGGCTTCTGTGAAATCACTACCTGTAGACGCAAGGCACTGTTGAATTACTTCGATGAGGACGCACCCGATAATTGCAACAATTGCGACACCTGTCTTTACCCCGTTGGCACATTCGACGGGACCGAAGCGGCTCAAAAAGCCCTAAGTACAGTTCTTAGGACTGAACAAAAATTCGGTTATAACCATTTGGTGGATGTTTTGCTTGGCAGGACTAATAGCAAAGTCATCGAACAGAATCATGATAGGCTTTCTGTCTTCGGTATTGGACAAGATTTTAACGCATATGAATGGAAATCCTTGTTTCGGCAACTATTGGCTCGTGGCTATCTAAAAACAAATGAACACGGCTCGCTAATTGTTGAGGAGAGGAGTCGTGCTGTTCTTAAGGGTTATAAAACGATTCAGCTACGCAGCGACACAAGGACAAAAACTGCAAAGCAACTAACCAAGACATCCCTTCCCAATAATATCGATGTGGCTTTGTGGGAGATATTGAGAGCAAAGCGTCGGGAGTTAGCCGATGCTCAAGATATACCACCTTACGTTATCTTTCATGATCGAACACTGAAAGCCTTGGCCGCGGAGCAGCCGAGAGACTTGAAACATTTTGCCCGCTTGCACGGAGTGGGAGACCGCAAATTAAAGAAATATGGCTTAGAGTTTATCATGGTGATTAAACAATACTTAAATCAATAATCGGGGTAAATTGGGTTCACGTGAAATAATTATCCTGTCAGTAATCATTCTGACAGTGGTTTTGACAATTACGGTTTAGCTGATTTCGATAAAGCCAGTTATGGCATAAAATTATTTATAGCAGACGATAATCCGTTCGAGGGTTCAAATTGACCCATGTAAAGAGCTGCGCGCGAGTAGGATAAGCGTTGATCGTTAAACGCAAGCAATGCAGCACAAGTAGTGTGAGAATAACTATTATATTATACTCAGGTTATCGATTATGCCCGGTCGTTTAAGTTCACATTATAAGAACAATAAATGGCAGAATGCAGACCAATATCTAACGACTTGTCCGTGCGAACCGAATTCCAGAATCAAGGAATTGTGACTCAGTTGTAAAAGCGCGCCATAATTTGGTTTGTGTAAGAGATTATTAGATGTAATATACGCCATCAATCTGAGATTCTAAAAGGAGAATAATTATGANGATCCCAGTGGTATTAATGTTTGTTTTGTCGTTCCTCGCTTGTCAGGTTATTGCGCTCGAAACCCAACGTGACGAATATGATGGCGAAGAGGACAAGAGAGATCCTCGAGGCTATGACGATATGAGAGACCCTCGTGGCGGAGAGGATATGAGAGACCCCCGTGGCGGAGAGGATATGAGAGACCCTCGTGGCGGAGAGGATATGAGAGACCCNCGTGGCGGAGAGGANATGAGAGANCCNCGNGGCNNNGANGANATGAGAGANCCTCGTGGCGGAGAGGATATGAGAGACCCTCGTGGCTATGACGATATGAGAGACCCTCGTGGCGGAGAGGATATGAGAGACCCTCGTGGCGAAGCAGATATGAGAGATCCTCGTGGCGAAGAAGATATGAGAGATCCTCGTAAAGAAGAGGNTAATGCATCTGTCGACCGCCCTTGGCGGGAGACTCTTAGAAACTGTAGAGAAATGAAGAAAGCGGGCACACTATCTGCTGAGATGAAAAGAGAGTGTAAAGCTGCGCGCGATTTAAGAAAGGCGAGCAAATAATAAATAGTGAGCTGAGTCACCATTTTTGGTAAATTTGCGATTAACGATTGCTCTTTTTATATTCCGCCAAATACATGTTCGCTCCTATCGCTGTGTTAAATGACTGAAAACTGCCTAGGACAATCCAAAAAGGTTAGTCCTAGCTGTTCTTTTTGTGATTTTCGCGAATTAAAAAGGGACCGCGGTTTTATCTGGTTGTTTGAACGGCGCAAAAATCACCAAGAACTCAATAAAAGGCAAAACAGTAGAATTAGAACAAACGTTTTTGATAGGTTTGTGACATGTGAAGCATAAAACGATCTTTCTTTAGAATATAGATTTGAGTTAAACGACAATCGATCTCGACTATCTGACTCTGAGGCAACAAGTCTGGTCACCCAAAACAGAAGAACCGCTGGAATTACGGCAGACACAAATCCCAAAACATTCCACCAGAGCCATGATATGCTTGGGAAAAAAAACGCAGTAAGAATATTTATCAAAAAACCGAAGACGAAACCAAACAGTGCCTTAGACTCTCCTATCTGCTTACAGAAAACAGCCATACAAATCAACGCGAGAAGAGGTCCATTGACTATGGAACCAATCTTGTTTACAGCTTCAAGCACTGTAGGAGCAATTTTTTCCACCTGAAAAGAGAAGGCGATCGNAATGCAGCCCCAAACGAAGGTGCAAATCCTACCATAGATAAGCATTCTAGATTCGTCAATTTTGCCCGACATGTTCGGCAAAAGAAAATCCTCTACTGTAACTGCTGAGAGGCTGTTTAGTGACGAATCAACAGATGACATCGCTGCAGCAACAAGGCCTATTAGCACCAAACCCGTGACTCCATCAGAAAAATATTGCATTACAAAGACCGGCACCACTAAATTATAGTTTGGAGAGCCGTTCTCTAACAAAGGAAGCGAGTTAATTATGGTTGAGTCTTGTTGCGCTAGACAAGCTAAGCCTAAACCCAAAATGCAATATAAGAAAACCAAAGGGAATCGTAATATACCATTAAAAAACAGGACGCGTTGCAGATCACTTTGGGAATGAGATGCCAATATTCGTTGTGCCTGACTCTGATCACAACCATAATATGCCATATACAAAAATACACCTCCGAATAACATTGGATAAAATCCATAATCGTTGCCTGAAAATCCCCAGTCATTGACTAGAATTTGCTTTCTTTCTGTAGTTAAGAAATTCCAGTGGATAAGGTCGCCCACAATAAAGATTGAAAAAACTATAGCCACTGTCAAAAGAGTCAGCTGTATCGTGTCAGTTATGACAACAGCGGAAAGTCCACCTATGAGATCGTAGAGTAGAGTTACTGCCATGAGGAGCGCTACGGAATAAACAAAACTTATGCCGAACATGAATGAAACCACAAGAGAGCTGCCATAGATGATTACTCCAGTTGAAATGGATCTAAAAATCAAAAAACATCCAGCAGCTGTTAGGCAACTTTTTCGGCCTAAATTCATATCCAGAACTTGATATATTGAGGTAACCCTTGCTTCTCTCATCGGAGCCAGAACAAATATGAGCAGAGCCATAGCGATCGGAACTGCCAACTCATATTGAAGCCAAATGAGACCTCCACCGGCAGAAAAGCCGACAAAGGCTGGCGCTCCAAGGAGACTATTTGTGGAACATTGAGTAGCGATGGTCGAGGCAGCGAGAGCGGATGGGGGGAAATGCCTCCCTCCTAGAAAATAATCCTCGCGCGACTTTTGTTGCCGTCCCACAGTCAATGCAATGGCTAACATGCCTATTAGATAGACTGCAACCACAATCCAATCTAAGAGCGCCACGAATACTTTTCGCGAATTATTAAACGGCTTGAATCGAAACTCATTCTATGGTCATTTCGCAGTCTGTGTTCTAGTAAACTTATTAGAAGAGAACCCGAATTTTCCTGTATTTTTCCAATCAAATTGATTCCGAAAATAAAGCCAAACCACCTTATATTTTTCTCTAGTTTGAAGGCCCTTCTAACTAGCTCAAAAGGACGTTTAAGAAATAGGTTATGGTAACGCAAAGCAGGGCAGTAGCTGTAACGCAATTTTGCTTCTTGAACTAACATCGCAATTAAAGATATCTCAAGGTAGCAGTGGACTTTGTTGCGTCTTGGGGGATGGTTTCTGAACTTAAGATGAATAAATGTTGATCAACCTTGAAGCGTTCAAATACCCTCAACCAAAACCAACTCAGTCGAGCAAGCTTTTTCTCTGATTGTTTTTGCAGCGGTATATTCATCAGATTCATAAAACTTTTTAGCGTGTTCGATACTCTCAAACTCCAAAACGATAACTAAACCAGCATTTTTTCCTTCCCTAAGATCTATATTAGGGTTCCTGATCAACGCTTTACCTCCATATTTTGAGATAATCGGTAAAGACAATATTCTAAATTCCTCGAACCCGTCTTTATCGTGAACCTTTACATGCGCAACCAGATAACCTTTAGCCATTTCATTTCCTCGTGATTTTTAAGTCATATTGAAGAGTGGGTCATTGTGGCTGCATCAAAGCCATTGGTGGCCCGCGGTCGTCACGCCAAGAGAAAAAAACTCCCTTAGGGTAAAGCCATTTAATAAAATTTCCTTGAGATTGAAGAACCTCAGTCGGTGAAGACTCCTTAGATGATCCCAATCTTCACAGCATCTTTTTAAGATCTCCCACATAATAAAGAAATGGCTGAACCAATCTGACACATCATCTAACCCAGCGTCGACAATATATGTGTTTATTGTGGAAACATCTCCATAAATTTGACCATGTCAAACTGAGCGCCATACAGCATAGAGCTGTTCAATGACACGTCTGCTGCTATCGCTATAGCTGTCTTGATCTCTTCATCAGTTGCACCTGCAGTTTTGGCCAATGACGTATGCGCAGGTATGCAATATTCACACTTGATTGCAACAGAGGCGGAAATAGCAGCTAACTGCGCATACTTTGAAGGGATTGCCCCATTAAATACGTGCCTCTCAACGGCAGCATAATATGCATCAGCTACTTTTTGGATCCCTGCTGGGTGGAGTTCAATCAGCGGATTCGTTGGTTTCGCACCTCCTATTTCAAGTGAATCTTTATCGTCAGCCATTACAGCAATCGCAAATGAAGTTAAAAATGCAACCACTACTAAAATTCGTACATGCATGTTATCACCTTAATGATCAATTAAGAGTTTGAGTGCTTCTTTTTAGCCTAAATATAACCTAACATCTTCTAGCGATATTGCACCAGTTACATCTGCTAAATTTAACTTTAGCTTAAAGAAGCGCGGTTTGCCGAAAATTCGGCTTAACTTACCAGAGCCAATTATTTCTATACTCTCATGTACCTAATTCACTGGGTTGTTCAATTGAGCTACCAACGCCCGTTGAGGGACGTCTTTTTGTAAGAATCGCCTCTTCCGGAATGTTATGCGCTTATGAATAACAAAGCTAATCTTTTTTTGAGACTGTTGAAGCTAGAACAGTTTGGAACCGAGAATCGCATTTAAAGACCAGTGAAGCCGCTACAGACTGCAGCGGTCAGTCGCGTCTAATATAATTAGGCCCCTAAAAAGCCAACATCAGCTTACAGCCACAAAGCGGAGAAATCGCTGCTGATGCAAGCAGAGGACAACGCAAAACTCAAAACCTGTTTTCATTCACTCTAGCTAGGCTCGCATCAAATTACTAGTAACCCTGTTCCAGGATACGCTACTTTAAAGATTCTGTTTTTACAACGGTTTCTTTCATTTGTACTGACGACAACGCAAAAAGTTAATGAAATTTTTAATTATTGATCTTATAACAATTCTTTAAAATCATAAATTTAAAGAGCATTCTTGATTATGAAGTTAGCTGATGGCACCACGCTTATGACTGATGACCGCATTGACGGTAGACGAAACCATTGAGATTCAAATTACTTCAGCCGTAGTGATTCATATTTTAATGCTTTATCAGCTTCGACCCGATTCGAGGTTATCATCAAATCTTTGAGATTTTATCATCTCAACTATTCACCGATTTGTAAGCTAATCTGATCGTTGGCACAAAACTGAGTTCAATCTCAACATGACTAAATTGCATGTTATTAAACTGTAACTTATCTTTATAATCTCCTGCCGAAAGCAATACTTTTAACAGATTGTACCCAAAACGATTATTTTCAAGATTTTTTAGAGCGGTGTCTCTGTCTAATTTTGAATCTGCGGCATAAGCAAAATGTGAAATAAGCTTTGGAGGTAACCCTAATTCCACTTCCAAGGCATGAAGGGTACAACCCGCTTCCGAGAGAAAAGGCAAGGCGGCATTAAACTCTTCCATAAGCGACAGAATTTTATCAGATGCAACCTCTTGTCCCAGATTAAACGTTTTAGTCAACCCGTCAGTTATCTCTTTCGAAATATTATTTTCACCGATATTACTGTCAAGAATTTTATTTTTCGCATCATCCAAAAAGTTTTTTAACATAGCCTTATACCTCAGTCCGTCATGCCCGTTGATAATCGCTATCCGCAGGCTAAATCACTTAATTCAACGTCAGGAACAACGTTGATCTAATGCCATTTCCGCTGAAACACTTTAAAATGGAGTACGGCAAATATAGACCAATTAAACGCATATGTGACTAAATCAACAGCGGCTCTTACTGTTTTGACTCAATCATATCCTGGAAAGGCGTCCTTCTGCAGTAAGGCAGTAGCTGTCTGAAACAGAACGCGCTGTATCTTTGGCTAAATTTTCACAAATATATCAGAATATTTGGAGTAATATCATGTCGCTAATAACTTGCCCGGGCTGTTCAGCTCAAGTTTGGGATAACGCAATTACCTGTCCTCAGTGTTCTTTCCAATTTCGTGCAGTCTCAAGATCGTTTTACGGCAACATAATCAGAGTGTTCTTCTATTCATTCAACATTTTTATGGTAAGCGCTTTAGTGATTGGTCTTTTGGAACCCGACATTCGAGGAAAAAGTCTCCTCTATCCCCTAACCACTTGGATCGGCGGCGGAACCATTCTTGGCTTGTTATATTTCATGAACCCCGCGGTCAATTATTCAAATCCCAGTCAACAACGGATCTACATGATTAAGCAACGTAAAATCGTGGCGGGGTTTGTTGGTATATTGATCATAATTATTTACTTCGGATTTTTAATAGGAAATGTGTAACTTCACGTGTGAGTCCATTTAGCTCATTTTTTATTTAAACTGGAGGTTTTTGCTTCTAAAGAACGGACGTTTCACTTTATACCAATGCCGTCAGGTTAACTCGTTTAAAATAAAATCAATGTTGGCGTCGGAAGACGATAATAGCCTTGTTCATTTTCGAATTTATTAAATCGCTTGAGCAAAAATGCCAAAACTAGATCATGAACCGTTATGTCTTATTACGAGCGGCTGCTTGCAAAAGCAACTATCTGCTGGTTTTCTCAAAAATCTGGGCGCTTGGAGTTATTTGGTAGATCACGTACAAGAGCAAAAACATTCATCTGGAACGTCTTTCAATACGTCGAGTGATGAGATGGCCCTGACGGCAGTCGTCAGAGGCCTTGAAGAAGTTGAAATCCCATCGAATATTGAGGTCACGGTCACTAATGAATTTTTGATGAATGGTGCGACCCTTTGGCTATATGCCTGGAAGAAAAACAATTGGAAGACATTTACAGGGCAAGAAATTGAGAATAAGAAACTGTGGCAAGAACTTGAGAAGCGGATAGATTTTCATACGAAAGTGACTTGGAAACTTGCGAGCACGACAAAACTGAGACCTGAAATTAACTTCGTAGATAAATTGTGTCAGTTAGAGATTGCCGCAGTGATTTCTGGTTTGTAGCACGCTCTTAGTTATTGTCAATGCAAGCCTTCTCACTAGATATTATTACGAGTATGTAATCCAAGTTTTAAGGAATATCACGTGTCCAAATGGTATTGTTTTGAAAAACTTACTGCCGTTTCTATTTATGATGAAATTTCGTGTCGTGCATTTTCAAGTAAGGATAAAACATCTATGCCACCCAGATGCAGTGGGTCTTTACGATCAGTATTTGTAGATACAACAGGAATTGTGCTGTCACTCTTCTCACAGGCAATATCTGTTTTAGTGTGTCTGTTATTACCGCTTTGTTCCGATGTTATAGCGGGCACTCCTCAGTGTGCAGACGCTTCAACCAAGATATCTCGAGCGATCGCAGTAAACGCGAGTTATAATTAGGGGGGCTGAGACAAGCTGAAAAACTGCCTGTTTGGGCAAACAATCGCGACTCACACGACACTTAAACATTGAAACAGTATTAGGCATTGGCCTAGGAACTCAAAGCATCCGGTCGGTTTTCTATGACCATAGAACCAAGCAAATCGTTTCGCAATCGTCCGTCCTTCTGGCGGCGCGCAGAAAGGCGATGGAACGGTTTAACAAAGAGTCGAGGATTGACTCGCAGGGTTGAAGGTTTGCTTTCAGCAAATTCCCAGAGAAGCACGAGAAACGGTAACTGCGATAG
>NZJL01000044.1 GCA_002692165.1 Porticoccaceae bacterium | reverse complement strand
TAAGCGCAATCGGCCTCGCCAAAATCGTTAATCCCAATGCGATCTATATGCCCCTACTTAACTGGAGTGCCTCACTCTTCATTATTGGCACATGGCTTTCGGTTTCGCCAGACCAGGGCTTCAAAGGTCTATCGTGATAACCCTCGAATGGACCATTGTAGAGTCGCTTTGGTTCTAAAAAAATAATGGGATCATCGCACTCGATGGATGCTATGAGGAGCCCTTTTGCATCATAGGGGCTAGATGGAATTACAGTTTTTAGACCGGTGACGTGTGCGAAAATTGCTTCGGGCGATTGACTGTGTGTTTGTCCTCCGAAAATACCCCCTCCATAGGGAGCTCTGACCGTAATCGGCGCCTGGAAATCTCCGTTCGATCGATACCTCAAGCGGGCAGCCTCGGATACCAGTTGATCATAAGCAGGTAAAATATAGTCAGCGAATTGAATTTCCAAGACTGGTCGAAGACCTTCAGCAGCCATGCCTATTCCCGTAGCTATAATGCCTCCTTCTGATATGGGAGTATCAAAGCAGCGATGACGACCATGCTTTTTCTGTAATTTATCTGTTACCCTGAATACACCGCCAAAGTATCCGACATCTTCTCCAAAGACTAGCACCTCAGAGTTTTTTGCCAGCATGACGTCGAGAGCACTATTTAACGCCTGAACCATATTCATAATCATTACTCACAAACCTAATTCTTTAAGTTGCTCTTTAACGCGCCAGTCTTGCTCTTTGAAAACGCCCTCAAACATTTCCCTAACATCTGGTTTTGATTCGCCAAGCACCCCAATCCGTTCCGCCTCTTTTAAGGACTCCGTGACCTGTTTATCAAGCACTTTTTGAATCTCATCGTCCCTTTCTTCAGACCACTCCGAATTTGCTAAAAGATGTTGCTTTAGGCGCTCGATAGGATCACCTAATGGCCACAGCGAAGCTTCGTCTTTTGGTCGATACCTCTCTGGGTCGTCGCTGGTTGAGTGAGCGCCTGAACGATAGGTAAAAAATTCGATTAACGTGGCTCCGTGACCATGCCTTGCTCTATCCGCAGCCCACTCAAGCACGGAATAGACGGCCAAAGCGTCATTTCCATCAACTCTGAGTCCGGGGATGCCGTAAGACAGCGCTTTGGATGCAAACGTGGTGTCTTGGTTTGTTGCCAACCCCGTGAATGTTGAGATGGCCCACTGGTTATTTGTAATTCCCAAAATGACTGGGGCTTTGTAAACGCTTGCGAAGGTCAAAGCCTCATGAAAACTGCCTTCTGCAGTTGTGCCATCGCCAATAAACCCAATAGCAATGTCATCTGAGTTTCTATATGCCTTTGCCATGGCCCATCCAACGGCATGTCCGAACCTTGTGCCGACATTGCCAGATAATGAATAGAAGCCGAAGTCTCGAGCTGAGTACAAGACTGGTAGTTGTTTGCCTTTTAATGGATCATCATTGTTATTGAATATTTGGTTAATTAGTTTCACCAGAGGATAGCCTCTGGCAAGCAGCCATCCCACTTGCCGATAGGTGGGAAAGCACATGTCACTCGCTCTTAAGGCAATAGAGGGCACCACGCCTAGCGCTTCTTCTCCTCGGCTCGCGAGAAAAAAACTGGTTTTGCCTTGTCGTTGTGCCCTGAACATTTTGGTGTCAAAAATACGCGTCAGGCACATATATTCGTAAATCTTCAGTACGATCGAGTTAGGGACATCCGGTTGCCATTCTCCCTCAGGAATTCCATCTTCGTTAAGTGTTCTAATCAGCTCGAAGGGTAAATCTCTCAAATTCTCGGGAGATGCACTTGTCTGGGGTCTTGCCACCAAGCCTGCGGGAGGGATAGGAAGTTGAGAAAAGTTGGGAGTGTCGCCAGGCCTTGCCTTTGGCTCTGGTACGAAGAACCGCTTGTCTCTTCCGTTATCTGAATTTAAAACTGGCATGTTAGCTATGGAAATATAAAAAGTAATATTGTAGCTTTGATTGCAAAAAATAGTTTTCTATATTTCTTAAATTAGCCCTAATTGTAGAATATATTTTCTGTTAATATGGCATAGTAGAAAAATAAATTTTTATGATATAAATGAATAAGCTCGAACAAAAAATTTTAAAATATTTTCAGGCATTTCCGGATCTGGCGCTTTCAGAGATAGCAGAGAAGGTGGGTATGTCTAATTCCGCTTTGTGGAAACGTTTAAGGAAATTAGAGTGCGAGGGTTTTATCGAGGGTAAAGCAAATATTCTTAATCAGGATGCTTTGGGATTAAAAGTAACAGTAATTGCAGAGGTTAAGTTAACAAAAAACACGACTCAGGCTCTTGATGAATTTGAAGCCGCGGTTAAGCAGCACAAGAAAATACTGTCATGCTATGCTATGAGCGGCGATAGTGATTACCTATTAAAAATTGTTGATAAAGACATTAAGGATTACGAGGAATTCCTGCGCGAGGGTTTAGCAAACTTGCCCTATATATCATCACTTAAATCAAGCTTTGCGTTGAAGTGCGTTAAAAACTCTACTCACCTGCCCATATCAAGCTAATCATGCATAATCCTTTGGCATACTCTGAACTGACTTTGGCGGCGGATGGCGGATTCCTAAGTGCCGAAAATCTAGTCTTTCGGGACGAGTCTTTAGCTAAAGATGTTAATGATTAGCTCAACCCAAGCTATCCTAAAATGTAGCTTTATTTTGTGTTACGTTCCATATGAGGCGGACACTCAGAGTCATTGAAACAGTTATTCGTGCGTGTTTTTGGCATTGCTAAACCCGACATAAGCTGTCAGGAGCCAAGCTGCAATTATCAACATTCCGCCCAAGGGCGTCAGGCTATTGAGACCGGGACTTTCAAAAACTACAGATAGATAAATGCTAAAACTGAATAGCCCTGTGCCAATAATGAAGAGTGAGGCACTCCAGTTAAGTAGGGGCATATAGATCGCATTGGGATTAACGATTTTGGCGAGGCCGATTGCGCTTACAATCACAGCATTAATTTGATTATAGTTGATTGCAAGTGCAAGAGACTTTAACGAGGCCTCTGACACGACTTCGTTTAAACCATGAGCAGCGAACGCTCCAAAAACAACTGAAACAAAACCTAAAAGCGCGCCAAAAAATAAAATCATGGTACCTCGCAAAAGGATTTTTTGAATTTGGATCAGAGTCTCAACTCTCAGACCAATTTAAGCCCACTTTTCGCTAACGGAAAGCGTCTTACTCTTGTGCCGGTGGCATTAAATAAGGCGTTGGCCACTGCTGGAGCAATAGGTGTGGTCGCTTGCTCTCCAACCCCGGTTGGGGGCTCATCACTCGATACGATATGCACCTCGATTTCTGGCATCTGAGCAATTCGTAGAACGTTGTAGTCGTGGAAGTTGCTTTGTTTTATTTGTCCATCATGCAATTCGATTTCACCAAATGCGGCAGCACCAAGACCATACGCAATACCACCTTCTATTTGGGCCTCTATGCCCAACGGATTGACTGCAAATCCACAATCTACAACACAGATAACTTTATCCACCGTGAATTCGCCATTTTCATTCATCGTAATTTCTGCCACTTGAGCAATGGGTGATACCGAGTAAACCCTTGCCGCAATCCCTCTGCCCTTATTTTTTCCAATTGGTTTCACCCAATTGCTCTTCTCTTTAAGCAGTTTTAGAAGTTTGTGCATCCTGGGATTGCCTTTGGTTAGAGCTATTCGCAGATCCAAAGGATCTTTCCCTCCAGCGGCCGCTAGTTCGTCAAGGAAGCATTCGTAGGCAATGCCGGTGTGACTATGCCCGACTGATCGCCATTCCATTGGAACCACACCGATTTTTGGTGGATTATGACATTCTATCCGATGATTAGGAATCTGATAGGAGGTTCCATATCGGAAGAGTCCCAAGGGTTCCTGGAGACAGCCATCTACAGAATATAGATCCACGCCATTGACCATAAATGCAGGAGCGAATCGAGTGCCGTCCATAATGGACTGACCTACCACCGTTTGGTGCCATGCTTGTGGCATACCGTCGTCGTCGACAGCCCCGCGAAGCTTATGCACAAAAAGAGGCCTATAATGACCTCCTTTAATATCCTCCTCTCTCGACCATATTACCTGAACTGGAACTCCCTCCCCGTTAGCCGCTTCGACAGAATTTACGGTGAAATCAGCTGATTTTGCTGCCCGCCGGCCAAAGCTTCCACCCATCAGCGGTCGGTGAATTATAATTGATTGCTCCGGTCGCCCGAGCAATTTAGCCACCACTTTTTGGTCATTGCTTTGAGATTGGGTCCCAGACCATATCTCACACCTGTCATCGGTGACCAAAGCGGTGCAATTTGGTGGCTCCATGGTTGCATGGGCAAGATAAGGCATTTCATAAACTGACTCGATGACATTGTCACTCAGTTCTATTGATGCAATGCTATCACCTATATTTTCTGCAACGATGCCAGGTTTGTTGGCCAAATCACGGTACTCTTGGAAAAAAAAGTCGTATGAGAGCGATGAATTAGGCCCTTCGTTCCACTCAATCTTTAACGCTCCCCTGCCTTTTAAAGCGGCCCAATTGCTATTAGCCAAGACTACGACTCCGGCACTAATCTCTTTGACTTTTACCACGCCAGGGATTTTGAGACTGGCACTTGCGTCATAATGCTTGGCAGTTCCGCCATAAACTGGGCACCTGGCAATGGACCCATATAGCATGTCTGGCAATTTGATATCGATTCCGAAAACAGCGCTGCCATCTACTTTCGATGGCGCCTCATGCCGTCGCGATGGTTTGCCAAGAATCCTGAATTTTGACGGATCTTTAAGGTCAACTTTTTCACGAGGAAGAATGCCATCAGCGTGAATGATGTGCAGTAAATCACCATATGTGGCGCTTTGTTGGCTGTTTTTTGTGAACACTGTCCCGTCGCTGGTATACAAATTCTCCGATGGCTGATCCCATTTTATTGATGCGGCATCAAGAAGCATTGCGCGAGCCTTTGCACCAGCTGTCCGCAGCGGTATCCAACAGCTCCCGGTTGTCACTGATCCCGCAGTGAGATATTCCCTAAAAATTGGGCTGTAATATTCCGGCCTTGTGGGGGCAGGTTCCAAACGAATCTTTTCATACGGAACATCTAATTCTTCTGCGACCATCATCGGCATGATGGTATATGCACCATTCCCAAATTCCGAATGATTTGCGAGCAGCGTGATTGTGCTGTCGCTATCAATGCGAATAAAGCTATTCATTAACGTCTGCTGCAGAGGCATCCTTTTTTGTTCAGACGATGCGGGAATATGAATACCAACAAGAAGACTTCCCGTAGCCAAGCCCGCTGACTTAACAAAGCTTCGTCGAGATATTGCAGATCCAATCCTTTTGCTCACAGCGATGCATTCTCAGTGATAGTGTCTGAAGCGGCTCTTATTGCGTTTCGCACTCGTTGATAGGTGCCGCAGCGACAGATATTTCCAGACATGGCTGCTTCTATCTGCTGGTCTGAAGGATTCGGGTTTTCATTCAAGAGAGCGGTTGCTGACATTATTTGACCTGATTGGCAATACCCGCATTGTGCTACATCATGCTCCAACCATTTCTCTTGGACAAGACTCAGCAGTCCATCCTTTTTTTGGTGCTCTATGGTCACTATTTTTTTGTTTCCTAGCACTTCAATCGGAATTGCACAAGCACGAACTGGCTCTCCATCCATGTGCACGGTGCACGCACCGCACATTGCAATTCCGCAGCCATATTTTGTTCCCGTAAGTGCTAATTCGTCTCGCAAAACCCATAGCAAAGGTGTATCGGGCTCGCTGTTAATTGGCTGCTTTTTGCCATTTATATCCAGTGTTAACATGCTCTTTTTCCAGTTTTGAGTGACAACGTTTCAGAACTATTGTTTATTTTCACATACCATTTGTCCAAAATCATCGAATAACTGATCTTCATGGTGAAGATGCAATTGTTCAAGGCAAATTATACAACACGGAATTATAGGCAGTAGGCTATTTTTGTCGCTTAGCGCAGCCCTTGCTACTGTCATGTTTCGTTTTGCCTTGAAGGGTATTTTCCAGACGATCCTTTTGGAGTTAAAATCGATTGGGGTTGAAGTCAGGCGCATATCTCTAATTTGGTCTGGTTAGGTTTGCTAATCTGGCACCTGGAAAAGACGCAAAACGAACAAACCTGTGAGATAGTTACGGTTAAAATGCTGCTTTTAACAACTGGGTTTCCTGCAGTGGCGGCTGAATGAAAAAATAACTGGTAAGGTCAATGACATATGAAAACCTTTAGAGTGGATACTTACAATGATGTTGAGGCAGCTTTGCGGCAGAATGATCTGAAGCAAGCTCTGTATGATGAGGGCGGTATTTTGATGGATAAAGTCCTTGTAACGCTTCATGGTGAGGAACATCGCAATCGGCGGGCGGTGGAAAGTCAGTTATTTAGACGAAATTTTTTTCGCCACTATGAAAAGGATGTATTCCCTGTTCTTTTGGATGAAACTCTTCAGCAATTTCTTAATTCCCCCTCGATCGATTTGAAAACTTTGGGTTACCGAATCATGGTTCACCTCTCCCTATCGTTTGCGGGTATAGACCGAGTGGATGGTTCCGTTGATGAAGCCGACGCGCAACACAGGCTCCTGATTCAATTGGGGCAAGCAGCCACCATTGGCCAATATAAGGGTGATAGAAATGCTATTCTTGAAGAGATTTCGGCTGCAATTAATGAGTTTACAGAGCGCTTTTTCAGCCCGTCTCGCGCTCGGCGTGAGGCCCTGATACGCAAATTTAAGTCGGGTGAAATAAAAGAAGAGAGTTTGCCTAGAGACATATTAACGGTTTTACTCTTAAATGAGGCTAGGTTAAAACTGCCCGATGAGTTGTTGGTTCGAGAGGTGGCATTTTTTTACCTAGCTGCTTCGCACACTTCGGTTCATACGCTCGTTCACTCGGCAAATGAAATTTTTTCCTGGTACGCAAAAGAATCTGGAAAAGCAATGAATCTCGCGAATGATTTAGTGCTCTTGCAGCGGTTCGTTCACGAGAGCATGCGCTTGCATCCATCAAGTCCAGAGGCTTGGCGTCGAGCCATTGCGCCAATTGTGCTGAAGGACGGTACAGAAGTTGCGGCAGGCGATAAGGTTGTGATTGACCTGGAAACTGCTAATTGTGATGCGAGTATCTTCGGGCCTGATGCGGCATTATTTAACCCTTTTCGTAATCGCGTATCGCGAGTCAGTCCAACAGGCTTATCTTTTGGCGGTGGCATGCACGTGTGCATAGGTATGAACCTTGTCGCGGGGAAAATCCTTAAAAAAGGGGAGATGGTTGATCCTGACAACCATCTATTCGGGACTATCGTCATGATTTTGAGGGAACTACTGCTCCGGGGCATGATACCCGACCCTGATAAGAAAGCGGAAAAAATAGAAAATTCCGAACGCGATATATGGCGTGTATTTCCAGTTGTTTTCAAGCATATCAATTGTGAGAGTGCCAAATGACCAATGTCCGGTCGGTGGTCGGTTACCATGACGCATTCAAAACGCTTTGCGATAGGCGTTTAATTCAGTCTATGTATAGCGAATGCGATGAACTTATGGAGCGGGTATTGCTGACGCTCCATGGGAAGGACCACGCAGAGCGGAGAGCCATCGAGTTAAAATTATTTCGACGGGATTTTGTTCACCACTACGAACGAGAGGTTTATCCAATCACCCTTAACAAGGTTTTAAAGCCCTACCTGAGTGAGGGTAGGATGGACCTTTCGCTTTTTGGTAAGCAGGTAAATATTAATCTCAGTGCCGATCTGGCGGGCATAGATCTGCCGGAGGAATCGTCCGAGTTAACAAACTTACTGATCTCCATTGTGGCTAAGTTTGGTGAGGGCGCAACTTTATTCCACTCAACACGGGATAAATCGGAAGTGCGACAAGAGGTTGGAGAGGCACTCCTAAAGTTCGATAAATACTTTTTTCAACCATCTTTTCTCCGAAGACAGCAACTCTTTAAAGAGATCGCTTCAGATGATAGATCGGATTTAGATATGCCTAGAGACATCCTCAGCATGTTGATTGAGAAACGTGACTCGCATCAGCTTGATGAGGCGATGATAAGGCGGGAGGTNGCATTCTTCATGCAAGCCGGTTCGCATAGTTCTGCCGTTGCCATGGTGCATGCATTCCACGACATAGAGACTTGGTGTGAAAAAAATCCAGATGATGCTCTCCTAGTTCGGAANGATGACTTGTTATTGCAGCGTTGCGTTCATGAAAGCTTGCGGTTGCACCCCGCAAGTCCCGTGGCCTGGCGCAGGGCCCAATGTCCATTCACTTTGACGAACGGGGAATTTGTGGAACAAGACGGCAGTGTCGTGATAAATCTCAAAAACTCTAATCAGGATGATGAGGTTTTTGGGCATGATGCGGAAGAATTTAATCCTTACAGAAAAGTCTCAGGCAGGGTAGCTCCTTATGGCCTGACATTTGGCGTCGGCCTTCATACCTGTTTCGGCCGAGAATTGGCGGGTGGCAGTTTGCCCGATAACGTTAAGGACAGTTCCAAACACCACCTCGGAACGATCACGAGCCTGTTAAAAAGTCTGTATAAGTATGGCGCAAGAAGGGATCCTGTGAATGCTCCGGTCGCAGACAAAGATACTGTGAGAAGTAATTGGACTTCATATCCGGTCTGTTTTTGAGGAGCATCTGCACTCTCAAACAATTAGTCGCTGGCGCTGAAAGANAGAAAATCTGATAATGCNNCTAAATGATTGGTAGATTTTATTGATGAGTGGATTTTCTCTAAAAGNTTTTTCAATTTTAATTACTGGTGGCGGCTCGGGTATTGGACTGGGNGCGGCAAAATATTTTCTTGAACAAGGCGCAAAGGTAACAATATGTGGTCGACGAGAGAACAAAATTTACGAGGCTGCAGATGCTCTCGGCTCGGATGTTTTGGGCTTGGTCGGAGATATTACGCTTGAGGACGATCGGCAACGCATCCTTGAGGGTGCTGTGCGGCACGGCGGAGGGCTAGATGCCCTAGTTAATAACGCTGCAAATATGTATCGGGGAGCTATCACGGAGTTGCAAGAGTTTGAGTTANCTGAAATCTTTAACAGTAACGTTATCGCGGGGATGATGCTCTCCGGTTTGTGTGTCCCGNATCTGGAAAAAAGGGAGGGAAGTATCCTTTTCGTCGGATCAGTTCATAACCGCCGAGCATTCCCCGGCGCCTCGCCTTATGCAGCAACAAAGGCGGCAGTGCAGTCTTTGACTCAAGTATTGGCAGCGGAGTTAGGGCCAAAAAGAATTCGGGTCAATTGTGTCGTTCCTGGCGCTGTCTACACGGAAATCAATCAACGCGCTGGTCTGTTTGATGATGCAACTGCACTTGCGCGTTTGCATGGGATGGCTGGAATGCACGCGCTGGGACGAATTGGTACTGAAAGAGAGATAGCTGAAGCCATGTCGTACCTGATTTGTGCAAAGTGGACGACAGGGGCAATTGTTGATGTAGATGGTGGGTTGGGGTTAGGATTAACAAGTGAGTAGATGTATTTTTAAGTTATTAAAGAGGACATTTTGAATGGCAAGCGAGCCGGGAATTCAAATCTTCGTGACTGATCGAGATGGCATTGTCACAAAAATAACGAGCAATCCCAGTCAGGAAAATTTAATGCAGCTGTTGTACGATAATGATATGGATATAGAGGCGAGCTGCGGTGGTTGCGCCTCGTGCGCTACGTGTCACGTATTTATTGGGACGGATTGGCATTCTAAGCTTCCAAAGCGCGATTCAATCGAAGACATATTGCTGGAGTTTCAGGAGCACTTCGACCCTTTGTCATCCCGACTAAGTTGTCAGGTTCTATTGAACGAGTCCATGGATGGCATGTCCCTTAGAATCGCGCCCGAGGAATAGATCTTTTGAGTTGCACTCTTCATAATTGAGGAATCTTCGTTTTTCTAGTTATGATTTAAAAAGGAAAATTGTATGGCATTTAATCTTACCGTAAATGGCCAATCCCACAAGGTTGAAGCAAGCCCAGATACGCCGCTACTGTGGGTTCTCAGAGACCACATACAATTAACGGGGACCAAGTTTGGTTGTGGCATTGCCCAGTGCGGTGCCTGCACTGTGCACCTTGACGGAAAACCCGTAAGATCATGCGTTATGCCTTTACAAGCAATTGCAGGAATGGAAGTTGTCACCATCGAGGGTCTTCAATCTTCCGAAGGTAAAGCGGTTCAGACCGCTTGGGAGGAGCTGGCGGTGGCTCAATGTGGATATTGCCAATCGGGTCAAATTATGGCGGCGGCAGCACTCCTAGCAGATAATGGTGAGCCGGGTGATGATGACATTGATGCAGCAATGTCGGGTAACATATGCCGCTGTTGCACCTATCAAAGGGTGCGTAATGGAATAAAGGCTGCTTCAAAAAATATGCATTCGACCTTGGCAAAGTCAGATGCAATCAGTTAAGTCCCCCGAGATGCATAAACCCGGCCTTTCTAGAAGAGACTTTATTAAGAAAACTCTCAAACTTGGGACTGGGTTAACTTTGGCCGTTTCGCTCCCATCTGTCTCCGAATCATTTTCAGGCGAGGCTTTTTCAAGCGCATCCGCGGCTGAGAGCTCCATTAACGCCTTTTTAAGTATCGGCTTAGATAGTAGTGTCAAAGTTATTATCAAGCATATAGACTTTGGGCAGGGCACTTTCACTGGCTTGGCCACGATTTTAGCAGAGGAATTGGACGCTGCATGGGATCAAGTTGTCTGCGAGTCTGCCCCTTCAGATACTAACCGATATGCAAATCTCTTTTTTGGGGCTCAAATGACCGGAGGCAGCACGGCGATTGCTAACTCGTATACACAAATGAGGGAGGCAGGAGCGAGTGCTCGTCACATGTTGATCGATGCGGCTGCGGCAAAATGGGAGTTGCCCCGAGAGCAAATCACTGTCAAGCAGGGGATCCTGTCCCATCCAAATGGTTTAACCGCAACGTTCGGGGAACTAAGTCAGTTGGCCGCACTTCAACCTGTCCCCGGGGAAGTAACCCTTAAAGATACAAGTAATTTCAGCTTGATTGGAAAAACTAATTTGTCCAGAAAAGATTTAGGCAAATCCGATGGGACCGCGATCTTCACTCAGGATTTTAAAATGAAGGGCCTTTTGACAGCTTTGGTGGCTCATCCGCCCCGTTTTGGAGCGAAAGTTGCCTCATTCGATGGCGAGCGTGCTCTGGGTTTACATGGCGTGAGAGAGATTATTGAAATCCCGAGTGGTGTTGCGGTGCTCGCCGACAGTTTTTGGAGTGCGAAAAATGGACGTGATGCGCTAGATATAGAATGGGACACCAGTTGGGCAATGGAGGAAGGTTCTGTTGAACTGATGCGGCGATACAAAGAGGCTGCGAAAGAAGAAGGAACGATCGCCAAAGCCATTGGGGACAATTCGACAGGATTTTCAGAGGCTAAGGTAGTACTGGAGGCTGAGTATGAATTTCCTTTTCTGGCACACGCGAGCATGGAGCCGATGAATTGTGTTGCACAATTTTCATCTGAAGGTATAGAAATGTGGTATGGGTGTCAGGGGCCTACGATGGATCAGTATGCGGTAGCTAATGCTTTGGATATCCGGCCCGATCAGGTAA
This sequence comes from Porticoccaceae bacterium, assembly GCA_002692165.1. Taxonomy (GTDB): domain Bacteria; phylum Pseudomonadota; class Gammaproteobacteria; order Pseudomonadales; family Porticoccaceae; genus TMED48. Next base: position 11,011 of record NZJL01000044.1, on the reverse strand, counting down.
AAATTAACACTTTGTTCGCAGGTGGAAGTTTTGGGCGCAGGGCGAATAAGGATTCCGACTTCGTTTTAGAAGCTGCCCTGATAGCAAAGAAAACTAAATCCGATTCACCTATAAAATTGGTCTGGACTCGAGAGGATGATATGCGGTCTGGATATTTTAGACCGATGTATTTTCACAAAATGAGAGCGGGACTCAATGGAGAGGGGCGGATTGTAGCTTGGGAACACAAGATTGTTGGCCAGTCAATCATTACTGGCACGGCATTTGAGGCCAAAGCCTTTAAAAATGGCGTCGATAGCTCTTCTGTCGAGGGTGCAGTGGAACTCCCTTATGATTTTGAAAATGCTTCCGTGCAGCTTAAAACGATGAAATCGCAAGTGCCCGTTTTGTGGTGGCGATCGGTGGGCTCGTCGCATACAGCGCATGCGGTGGAGACGTTTATGGATCAATTGTCGCTAGAAGCAGGTTTGGATCCGTTAGAATTTCGATTGATGCACCTAGGGGGCGATCCGAGGTTTGCTGAGGTTCTCAACTTGGTTGCAGATAAAGCGGATTGGAATAATGACCGATCGGATGGGCGCATAAAGGGGATAGCCGTTCATAAGTCTTTCGGCACCTATGTTGCGCAGGTTGCTGATATGGAAGAAACTGAGGCTGGAAAATATCGCGTGCGAAAGGTGGTATGCGCCGTAGACTGTGGTCTAGTCATAAACCCAGATATTGTTCAAGCCCAAATGGAGGGGGCATCGGCTATGGCCTGTCTCCAACTCTAATGAGCGCTACTACCATTGAAAAAGGTCGAGTTATTGAGACCAATTTTGATTTTTATCGAGTGCTTGGATGCAAGACATGCCAGAAATCGAAACCCATATTGTTCCGTCATCTCGGCCGCCAACAGGCGTTGGAGAGCCTGCCACGCCAGTGATAAGTCCTGCAGTTGCGAATGCATTATTCTCCAAGACACGCGTTTTGCAGAGACGACTGCCGTTGAATCTGGATGCGTAATTTTGAATTTCGGCTTGGGGAAGAACGACGCACAAATAACGTTTCAATATCACACTACTTATGAGCTCGTGTATTTAGCATTCCTGGGATTTAAGCCTCAATGCTTTATCTTCACGCGGGTCGTTGATTATTTGGATTAGGTGAACTCTGTCCGAGAGGTGGTTTAAATTAGCCTTCAATTACTAGATTTGTTGAGTACATGGCTGCCCGATCGAAATCACGATCGTTGGGTGCTGGGAACGCTTTATTCGACAACTGGTTCTGTGTATCGAAAAGCAGGAGCTTTGATGCTTTTTGGTAGCTCAGGTCAGAGACTCGGACTTTTGAGCGGGGGATGTCTGGAGGCAGACATAGCGATGAATGCACGCAAAGTGTTGGCATCCGGGAAAGCAAAAAAACTTGAGTATGACGGCAGTGATGAGGATGATCTGGCGTTCAGGATGGGCATTGGTTGTGGGGGATGCATTTACCTGTTTTTGCAGGAGATAAATGAAGGTAATAACTTCTTGAACCTGGTGGAACTCCATAAAGTCCTTGAGGACTCAAGGAAAGCCATTTTCTGTCAGCTTATCCCTGAGGAAGGCGAAGTTGCAAAAGCGACTGTCATCGACCCGTTAATTGAGGTGCCGTCGGAATTCGAATCGGTTATCCCAGACAGAGGATCTCGCGCCGTCACAATTAATGGCTCATGTTGGAGTATAACCGCGGTAAATCCGCCACCCTGTCTTCTGGTTGTGGGTGCGGGTGTCGACGCGCAACCAGTTGTTGCACTGGCGGCTACACTTGGATGGAGAGTGCTGGTTTGCGATCCTCGCCCAGCCAATGCGCGGCGTGAGTTCTTTCCCGCCGCATATCGTGTTTTGAGATGCAATCCCAGCGAGGTACTCGACCACCAATTTGCGGCCAAAATCGATGCGGCAATTATTATGAGTCATAACATAAGTATCGACGCTGAGGCTATAAACAGTGTTTCGAGGATACCGCTGAGATATCTTGGATTATTAGGCCCAACCAGTCGTCTTGAGCAGGTAATGAAAAATGCCGGTTTGAAGAGATCCAATCTACCAGTAGATTTGAGTGGTCCAGCTGGGTTGTCGCTCGGGGGAGATTTGCCCGAGAGCATCGCATTGGCAATAGTTGCTGAGTGCCACGCCGCATTGCACTCGGCAGATGGCCATAGCATTAGTGGAGCACTGCGGTGAATCGGCCAGACCGCCTGTGAGCGTTGGAGTTCTGCTTTTGGCTGCAGGTCGAAGTCGTCGGTTTGGGCAAGACAAACGACTAGCACTGCTACCAGATGGTAAGACTGTCATTCAAACTACGATTGACCAAATTAAAAAATCCGGGTTGCCATTAAAAGTTTGTGTTGCCGGCGATGACTTTCCTATTTCTCAGAAAATCCAATGCGCTGAGGCGGAGATAATCTTTTGTAGCCGCTCTCATCGCGGGATGGGAGCCACTTTATCTGAGGGTATTGAAGCCGCAGGGCACTGGAAAGGCACTATAATTGCTTTAGCAGACATGCCGTGGGTTGCATCATCTACCTACCTCATACTATCAAGAACTGTCTCTTCCGACTGGATATGTATCCCAGAATTCCGCGGATCACGGGGGAACCCGGTGGCTTTGGGTTCGTCCTTTTATCCAGAGTTGCGAGTCTTGAATGATGATATCGGGGCTCGTCGAGTGCTAAAAATACTCGAAAATGAGCACTTAAAAGTGATTCCTGTTGATGATGCGGGTGTGTTGCGTGACGTTGACACTAAACAAGATATAGTTTGAATTATTGTCTTATAACACCCCAGATAGGGCAGAGGGCAAAATGCCGCGCAGGATACGGATTTAGGTACAATGTATTAGCAGATTAGACTTTGTTATATTTTGAGACAAAATTACCAGTAAGGAATTAGTTATGTCGCAGCTAACTCATTTAAACGCGGCAGGTGAAGCCCACATGGTCGATGTTTCTAACAAGGAAGTTACAAGCAGAATTGCAACTGCCCAGTCGGTAGTGGAACTGTCGCAGAAAATCGTCGACGCGATCGCCAGTGAAAAGCTTGCAAAGGGCGATCTGTTTGGCGCTGCCCGAATCGCTGGAATACAAGCGGCAAAAAAATGTAGCGAACTGATTCCCTTGTGTCACCCCCTGCCGTTAACAAAGATCGCTGTCGACATTGAGCTAGTGAAAGAGTCTCTGGTTATCATAGCTCTTTGTAAAACCAACGCGAGAACGGGGGTCGAAATGGAAGCATTATCAGCCGTGTCGGTTGCGGCCTTAACAATTTATGATATGTGCAAGGGTTTGGATAAGGCTATCATTATTCGTGACATACGATTGCTTAGCAAAACGGGCGGCAAGTCTGGCGATTGGTCCTCGGAGGAGATAAGAATTGATTAATTTGTTATTTTTCGGTCGTTTGGGCGATTTTGCTAAGAACGTTCCTGATACAATTGATGCTTCAACGCCTCGCGAGATAATTGAATTTCTCCAACAAGATTTCCCTATTCTTGCGGCAGAACTTAGAGACCCCCATGTGCTAATAGCAGTTAACAAGTCTATTGCAGACTGGGATTCAGAATTGACAGATGATTGTGAGGTGGCATTTTTGCCACCGGTCACTGGTGGTTGACAGTTGCTGACGTGGTTTGTGCTGAAAGGAGCTGTAATTAGTGACAACATTGCTAAGTTTTTCGGCGGCACCGCACTACTCATGGCTTCTGCTTGCAGCGATTGCGTTAATGGCTATTTTGTATTCGTCCGTCGGACATGGTGGGGCCTCAGGTTATCTCGCAGCGATGCTCGTTTGGGGCTTGTCTCCAGAAGAGATGAGGCCTGCGGCCCTTCTAATGAACATTACCGTCACTCTCTGGCTTGTTGCTCGACTAAAAAGGTTCTATTCACTTAAATATCAGATATTTTGGCCTCTAATCATCGCGTCCACTCCGATGGCATTTGTCGGGGGTAGTCTTGATATTGATGCCATAACATACAAATACTTGGTGGCTGCTGCGCTCTTGGCGGCGGCGATACGCTTGTTGATTGCGGCTGAGGATAAAGAGACAGTTGTTCAACCTTCTTTAAATGGGGTCTTGTTGGTTGGAGGAGCACTGGGTTTTCTCGCAGGTATTTCAGGGATTGGAGGCGGTGTGTTTCTCAGCCCCCTCCTAATTATTTGCCGTTGGTCCAGTGTGAGGGAAAGCACATTAATTGCGGCTGGATTTATATTGATGAATTCTATCGCAGGTCTTGCGGGCTATATTCTTAGCGAGCATTCTTTCCCTGAAGGAACAAATTGGCTCGTCTTGGCAGCTTTTGTAGGGAGTGTACTCGGCGGTGAGATGGCGGTGAAAAGAGTGTCAACAAAGGGGCTTAAGAAAGTTTTATCAATTGTGTTATTGATTGCTGCAGCAAAAATTGCATACCAGCAGGTTATCTAGCTAACTTAAAATGCAGTGGTTAAAGATATGATGTGGCGCTAAAAGTCCTAATCGGTGTCTTGAAAACGGATCGCGAAAGACCAACTGGAAACGATATATAATTCAATGATTAGACGGCTCTTTTTTGCGCTTATCGGACTAAGTTTATCGATTTTTGGTGCAGAATTTCTCCAGCAACTTGCCTTTAAAGGCAAAAACGCTCAGGAAAATTTGGCTGTGGTAAACGAGAAACCGATAACGCTTGCTCAGGCGGAAATGCATTCAATGTACCTGTTTGGGGAGAACTACGAGAATATCAACGATCTTGAACGTCATTCCTTGACTCAGATACTGATTGATGAGGAGCTGTTAATACAGAGGGGCGAGATTTTGAAAATTCCGAATCAGGACATCGGTGTTCGAAAGAGCTTGGTGTCCGCGGGCATTCGCGACATTACGAGCGACTTTGAGGCTGTCCCGATTTCTGAAAGAACGCTNAAGNGCTTTTTTAGTGAGCACCAATCCATCTTTGTCAAGCCGAAAAGGGTTGCACTTGATGTCATAACTCTTATCAATGNTGCGGATTTGCGAATTGCAAAATCTTTGATAGCGGAAGGTTTCGATTTAAGTAAAACCGCCGAGTCTTTGCGGCTCAATTTTGCGATTCCTCAAGGCCTTCAAACAGAACCAATAATTCATCGACAACTCGGAACCGAAATGACCAAGGCGGCTATGAAGCTTCAGAATAGACAAATTTCGTCCCCGATCAGAGGCTCAGATGGGGTTTACTTCATACAAATCACGGCGCATGAAAATGCGGCCTCGCCTGCGTTTGAAGAGGTTAGAGATTCTGTGAAACAGGAATACAAGCGACGGGGACGAGAATTGGCATTACGGGAAAAACTTGATCGGTTGGCAATTGAGGCACGCGTTAAAACTAATATAATTTCGGCACGTCATAAATGAACGTGCAGACTAGTGGGAACCACTTGATTGCCGTAATTTTTCTTTTTATCGCATCAACTTTTGGTCTAATACTTGGGTTAGTAAAAACAGAAACAAAATTTTTTTTCAATGCAATTGACGACGGTGTGGCTGCAACGATTGATGGTGCGGAAATTCAAAAAGTCGACTATGAACGTGCTGTCTCATTATTTGAAAGAGGGAGTAGAGAAAAAGCGTCAAGATCGGATAAAGAAATGATTCTTGACCGATTGATTGATGAAGAATTATTGTTTCAATATGCAATTGATCGCGATTTGCTGCGGCGTGATATGAACGTTCGTCGGACGATTTTGCAAGCTGTGATAGGGGGTTTTGAGGCTGGCGACCTATCGTCGGGTCAGTATCATAGCGAGTATGCAGTGATTAGACTTGATGATTACCTTGGCCAGTTACGCGAGACGGCTGACATTTCTTTGGATACCAATCGATGAAGATTTGGGAAAGGACCAGGCGCATACTCTTTGTGTTTGGTTTGCTCACTGTGCTGCCCTCGGAGGCTCATAACCGCAGCCAGTCTTTTTCCTCGTGGTCCTTTGAAAACAAAAAACTTGATTTGGTCTTTAGTGTTAAACCTAGGGAAGCAACAAGACTACAATCGATTTATGGGCTAAATCTCGAGGACTCTATAACGAGACACCTTGGGGAAACCATAAGAGTATCGCAGGGATTGGTAGATTGTCCTCTTGACAATGTCCGGAAGCCTGAGGCAAACGTTTTAAGTTCGGCAAAGCTCTCAGTGTCAGCGGCTTTCAACTGCACTTTAAAACTAAGCTCCTCCAAGCTAAATATCGAAGTTGGCAGCTTTTTTAGTGTGATCCCTTCCCATACACACTATGCGCGCATCTTTTTCAATGATTCGCTGCCGTTAGAACACCTATATACTGATAACAATCGCGTGCGGGAGTTTGATCTGGAAAATTTCCGTTATAGTGAGTTGTCCGGTCGGACTTTTTATAACTTCATGTCCCTTGGTATTCAGCATATCTTGAGTGGTCCCGATCATATCTTTTTTTTGATTGCACTTCTGCTAATGCTCCCTAGTCTTAGGAGTCTGGTTTGGTTAGTGAGTGGGTTTACGATTGGACATAGTTTAAGCCTGTGTTTGGCTGCCTTGGGCTTTTATGCTCCTGATAGTTTAAGAATTGAGGCTTTAATTGGGTTCACTATCGCATTGGCATCTGCAGAGAGTGTTGGGGTCCGAAACAAAGCCATGAAACAAATAGCCTTTGGCTCAATAGTTTTGTTGAGTCTCCTGATGGTTTTATCAAATTTTTCCATTCATGAGGTGGCTATGTCTACCGTTAGTTTGCTAGGACTCATGATATTTTCTTGGAATTACTTTCAGCTTGATTCCTACAATGAGGATCGGCTGTTAATAAGAACAGCAGTGTGCCTCGTCTTCGGTCTCGTGCATGGTTTTGGATTTGCAACCGGGCTAAGCGAGCTTGGATTGCAATCGGAGGGAATATGGAAGCCCTTGCTAGGGTTCAATTTGGGTGTCGAGCTTGGCCAGCTTTTGATCGTTCTTTTTGCATGGCTTTTTTATGTTTTGTTGAGCCGATATAAACTAATTTTTACAACAATCTTAGAAATGTGGTCCGGGGTGCTCTGCGGCGCGGGCGTTTATTGGTTTGTGATTCGCAGTCTCGCACCGGTAGTTCGATAGACTATAAATGGATTACTATATCGCTAACTTTATAGATTAGAGATTCGGTGCAGTTATGAGATGGTCCAAATTATTATTGGTGGCAGCCAGTTTTGTCTTAACTATTCTGTTTTTTTTCTATGGCGGGGCGCCAGAAAGCGTTTACAAAATCATTCCTGGCTATTTTGCTGATCCAAATCAGATGTGGAAAATGACGCCGCTCGACCCAGGAAGCGAAAATACAGCACATCTCCCCGAAACCCTGCCTCAACAGAGAGCTACTGGTCGTGTTCGTTATGACAAACAGATATTGTTCGGGGACACGCACGTTCACACGACAAACTCAGCAGATGCTTTTATGTACAGTCTACCGATGATGCACGGAGCGAGTGGCGCTTACCCCCCTGCTTATGCTTGCGATTATGCGCGTTTCATTTCGCAGCTCGATTTTTACTTTCTAACGGATCATGCGGAAAGCTTCGTACCCAGGCAATGGCGGGATTCGATCGAATCGGTCCGGCAATGCAATCGCTTGGCGGGTGATCCGCTTAATCCTGAGTTGGTGGCATTCATCGGATGGGAGTGGACGCAGGTCGGCGGAACAGCTGAAACTCATTTTGGGCATCACAATGTCCTATTCAAAGATGACAATCCTGCATTGTTGCCTGCACGTCCAATTGCTGCCGCTGGCGTTGGTGTTGCCACAGTGGCTACCCGATCATCTTCGGCTCGTCAGTCAGCCCTGCTTGGTCTGTTGGATCCTCGGCACCGTGATTACTATGCTTCATACAATAACTGGATTATGCAAATGGCTTCGGTACCACCCTGTGAGCGCGCGATTCGGAGCCCAGATCTCCCTCCAGATTGTTTTGAAACGGCTGCCACGCCAGGTGAGTTGTTTGGCAAGCTTGACGAATGGGGGTTTGATAATATCGTGGTGCCTCATGGCACAGCTTGGGGTTTTTATAGCCCACCTAACTCAAGTTGGACACATCAACTTACTGAAGAGAATCATGACGCTCAAAGAGTGAGCCTTATCGAGGTTTATTCTGGGCATGGTAATTCTGAACCGTTTAGGGACTTTGCTTCGAGGGTTAAGAATGAGGACGGAGACTGGATTTGCCCGGATCCTCAAGACAACTATATGCCTAGTTGTTGGCGGGCCGGCGAAATAATACGTGATCGGTGTTTGCTGGAAACATCTTCGGCCGGGGAGTGTGATGCCCGAGCAATTCGAGCGCGTAAGAACTTTGTCAGTGTAGACGGTATCTATGGTCATATGACAGTTCCCGGCGCGACAGCCGAAGACTGGATAGACTCGGGGCAGGCCCGAGATGTATTTTTGCCGGCCTTTAACTACCGTCCAAAAAAATCAGTGCAGTATGGTTTGGCAATTAGCAACTTGACAGATTCGGGCAACCCATTAAGAAATCGTTGGGGGTTTGTTGCATCCACTGATACCCACTCTGCGCGAGCGGGGCATGGTTTCAAGCAAGTTCAGCGACTTAATAATACTGATGCTACGGGGGTGAGGGACTCTTTCTGGGGTAAAGTTTTTTCGAGTACCGCAAAATTAAGTGGTTACTCCTCTGAATCCTTGTCAGCGGATGAGATAGATCCTGGTGGTGCGAAGCTCTTTGCATCCGAATTTGAGCGCACCACATCATTTTTGAGCGTTGGTGGCGTTGCTGCAGTCCATTCGGCCGGACGCGACCGAGAGTCGATCTGGAATGCGCTGAAACGACGGGAGGTATACGGTACAAGTGGTGCTCGAATCCTGTTGTGGTTTGATTTGGTTGATCAAGAGGTGTTGCACCCGATGGGCAGTGCGGTTGTCAGCAAATCTAACCCGACTTTTCAGGTCAAAGCTCTGGGGTCTTTTAAACAACTTCCCGGATGCCCAGAATATGTGGTAGAGGCGCTTCAGAGACAACATCTTGAAAAAATGTCTCTTGGAGAGTGCTATCATCCATCAGAGGATCGATATGAGATCATTCGTATCGAAGTCGTTAAGATTCTTCCTCAAAAAGTTGATGGAGAGGAGGTCGCTTCTCTCATTGACGATAAGTGGCGAGTATTTGATTGTGCGCCTTCGATTGATGGATGTGCTGTGAGCTTCACCGATTCTGAGTTTGCCGTTCAGGGTCGAGATGCTGTGTATTATGTGCGCGCGATTGAGGAACCTATTCCCACCATTAACGGAGAGAACTTGAGAGTAAATTTTGATTCAAGTGGTCAAGCTTTAGAGTCGGATGGATGCTTTGGAGACTATCGAATAGATGCCGATGATGATTGCCTACAAATGGCAAGCCAACGAGCATGGTCATCTCCAATTTTTGTCGATTTCAACTAGTAAAGAGGGAGAGATAAGTAATGCCAACTGCTCTTGTGACGGGTGCATCTGATGGGATAGGCACGGAATTTTGCTATGTCTTGGCTGAGCGAGGTTATAACCTCATTTTGGTTGCCAGACGCAGAAAAAGATTAGAGGATCTCAAAAACCACCTGACAAAAGATTTTGGCATCACGTGTAGCGCAATCAGCCATGACCTTTCAAAGCCTGGGGCTGCTCGCGAGTTATTCGATTCGGTCTCTGAATTGGATCTTACTGTCGATCTTCTAGTTAATAATGCGGGTTTGTTGCAGAATGGTTTCTTCACAGACATCGATCTGGCCACACAAGAAAATATGATAATGGTAAATATAATAAACTTGACTGCACTGACGCACCTTTATTCCAAAGATATGGCGGAAAGACGATCTGGCCATATACTTAATGTTGCGTCCCTCACGGGAATAATGCCCATTCCAAACCAAAATGTTTATGCAGCAACCAAGGCCTTCGTGCTGTCATTCGGTCGTTCACTTCATAATGAGATGAAAGCTCAGAGATGTAATGTAATTATAACAACATTATGCCCGGGTTTCACCGCAACGAAGATGATGGACAATCGAGGTCAGGGGGCAAAGCTTGCAATTCCTGTTGCAATGATGCAATCGCCTAGAAAGGTTGCCGAGGCGGGCATAACCGGCTGTCTTGCCGGAAAAGACATGGTCATTCCGGGTATCGCAAATAGAATAATTTCGGTTGTTGCAGGTTTGCTGCCAAACAGGTTTTTGGTCCCTGCCCTCGGGCGATTTTACAGGGCCAATATGAAATCGTATGAATGATTTACAAAGGCAATTGTCATGGCAGATTCAAAGCAGAATAGAATCCTGATTACTGGCGCAAATGGATTTATCGGTGGCGCTCTGATGCGTCATTATGAGACCAATGGCATGTCACCAATTGGCATTGACTTGGTTGGGGTTGGCGAAAATACTCTGGCTGAAGATATCTCTAAACCAGAGACTTTTTCTGCAGCTTTGGACAAATGTGACGTTTTAATACACGCGGCTGCACTGGTCTCGAATGCAGCGTCCGATCCAGATATGTGGAAAGCCAATGTACTGGCAACCAAGCGGCTGGCAGAGGCAGCGGTAAAATATCGCGTAAAGCGATTTATCCATATTTCGTCAATTGTTGTATATGGCAATACAGCTGATGGTGAGTTAGATGAAACGCAGCCAGTGCATGGCGATGGTGGCAGTTATGTTTTGACCAAGTTAGCAGCCGAGCACGCGGTTCTTGCCAGTGCAATGAAAAGTTCCATGGAGACAGTCATCATTCGGCCAGGAGACGTTTATGGTCCCGGAAGTCGACCATGGGTAGTGCTTCCGATAGAAGCTATTAAAAAAAGGCAATTTATATTGCCGGGCTATGGTCGGGGATATTTTCGACCTATTTATATAGACGACCTTGTGACAGGTATCTCACTAGCAGCCTCAAAAGAAGCTGCTGCGAATGAGATCTTGAACATGTCCTGCAAGGGCTATATTTCAACGAAAGAATTCTTTAGTCATCATTTTAAATGGATGGATAAACGTGGTCCTTTTTCA
>NZJL01000043.1 GCA_002692165.1 Porticoccaceae bacterium | reverse complement strand
TTTGCTTCAATCAATTTCCCCGTCAAATCAGATTTTTAGTTAGCGAGCATGGAATTGCCGATGTAGAATACTAGAGAACTCATCGGCAAAAGTTTCATAATTACTGAATATCCTGTCTGCCAGCGCAGAATAACGGTTGTAAGCGATAACTGCAGGAATAGCCGCAAATAATCCCATCGCTGTGGCAATAAGGGCTTCAGAAATGCCTGGCGCAACCGTAGCCAAGGTTGCTTGTTGCACCATTGCCAAACCACGGAATGAGTTCATGATTCCCCAAACCGTTCCGAACAAGCCAATGTAAGGGCTTACCGATGCAACACTAGCTAAAAATGTTAAATGAGTTCTCAGATTTTCCTCTTCCCTAGACAGTGCGATGCGCATCGCCCTATCAGTGTTTTCCATAATTGCATCTGGATCTGGCTTTTGTACCCTAACTAATCGATTAAATTCGCTAAAACCAGCGCAAAATATATTTTCTATGCCTGTTCGATACGAACCCTCATTATGCTTTTCAGAAATCTCAAGATACAAATGGTTTAGATCTATTCCAGACCAAAAGGTTTCCTCAAACTGCCTGAAATTTCCCTCGGCCGCCTGAAGGTAGAGTCCTCTTTGAACTATCATGACCCACGAAAGAACGGAGGCTAAAAAAAGTATTCCCATTACCGCTTGAACTAGGAGACTTGCGTTTAACACTAGTGATAATATTGACAAACTTTCTTGCGACACTACTGAAACCCCATCATTGAATAGTATGACTTTGTAATAGTTCGAAGAGTTTATTAGGCATTTTCGTCAGCCTTTTATTCTTCTCTTCAACGCAAACCGACTTGACGAATCCTATTACCAATCGTTCATCAAAACGGTGAATTTCTTGGCTCATTTCGAAAGCAAATCTTGAGACACCAATTAATGCCACTGAAATGCTTAACTCGTCATCCAAAAATGCGGGCTTTAAATATCTAACCGACACATCTCTTACAACAAATTGAAATCCGTTAAACAGCGCCGGTTTAAGATAACCTAAACGCCGAAAAAACTCGGTTCGAGCGCGCTCCATAAATCTCAGATAATTTGCATAGTAAACTATACCACCAGCATCAGTATCCTCGATATACACTCGGGCTTTCATGTCAAAATCATTCATTGAGCATGTCCCTTTGTTGATCTAAATGTTTCGGTCTTTTCAGTCCGAATTGCTCATAAGCCATACGTGTGGCCATTCGGCCTCGGGAGGTTCTCATCAAGTAACCTTGTTGGATCAAGTAGGGTTCCAGGATATCTTCGATGGTGCCTTTCTCTTCGCTTAGAGCAGCAGCAAGACTATCGACCCCCACTGGACCCCCGTCAAACTTCTCCATCAAAGTAAGCAGCAAGCGTCGATCAAGGTGATCAAATCCATTCTGGTCAATCTTCAACATGTTTAACGCTGCATCAGCCAAATGAGACGTTATAACCCCATCGCTCTTCACCTCAGCATAGTCTCTTACTCTCCTAAGAAGGCGATTTGCAATCCTAGGAGTACCTCTGGAACGGCGCGCAATTTCGATCGCGCCAGCCTTTTCGATCGTAACCTGCAAGATTCCACTAGCTCGAGCTACTATAGATGCCAGGTCATCAATCGAGTAAAATTCTAGCCGCTGGACAATGCCAAATCTATCACGCAGTGGAGATGTTAGGAGTCCCGCTCGTGTAGTAGCGCCGACCATTGTAAAAGGAGGAAGATCAAGTTTTATCGAACGTGCAGATGGTCCCTCACCAATAATAATATCCAACTTATAATCTTCCATTGCCGGATATAGAACTTCTTCCACCACTGGACTCAAACGATGAATTTCATCTATAAAAAGAACATCTCCGGGCTCGAGGTTGGTCATGAGCGCCGCAATGTCGCCTGCTTTCTCAAGAACCGGCCCTGAAGTCGTCTTTAAATCCACTCCCATTTCATGTGCTATGATATGCGCTAATGTCGTTTTGCCGAGACCCGGAGGGCCGAATACTAGGCAGTGATCAAGGGGCTCTGACCGCTTGCGAGCAGCCTCTATAAATATACCTAATTGCTCCTTAACAACCTCCTGTCCCACATAATCATGCAGGGATATTGGCCTCAATGCTCTATCGAAACTTTCCTCGACCTTATTTGTTTCTCCAGAAATCAGTCGATCCGGCTCTAACATTTTCTAGAAACTCTCAGTCTTATGATCCTTTAAAAGATACTATCACCTTGAGACAACTGACGCTTTTAAATTTTAAGAAACTTAAAGAAATGTGACAAAGGAGGGTTAAGAAACCGTGTTTCTCAGCGCCGCCTTTATCAGCATCTCAACATTGTCCCGCTCACCCTCAGAGACACGGTTTATCATTTTTGTGGCCTGTTGAGGTTTATAGCCGAGTGCTACCAAAGCGCTTTCCGCCTCCCGAGATATCTCAGATATAGTTGATTCGGGGGCACTTGGTGCGAATTCATTGGAAGAGACAATGCTGCCAATTTTATCTCGCATTTCCATTACAAGCCGCTCGGCAATCTTCTTCCCGACCCCCGGCAATTTTACTAATCCAGCTATATCACCCTGATTGACGCATCGGACAAACTCGTTGTAAGACACGCCCGAAAGCACTGCTATTGCCATCTTTGGGCCAACACCATTAATTTTGATAAGCAAACGAAAAAGATTACGCTCTTGCAGTTTTGTAAATCCAAACAATTGTTGCGCATCTTCTCGAACAAGAAAATGAGTATGCAGAGTGACTGGATCCCCAACACTAGGCGCATCAAACAAACTGTTCAGCGAAACGTGTACTTCGTAGCCGACACCTCGGACATCAATTAGGATGCTTGCAGCGTCTTTTTCAAGAATAATTCCTGAAAGTCTTGAGATCATACCGAGATTCTATTCCGTGTTTCCACCACTATAGTCCTACCATGGCCGGCTAATGATAACGACCCCGCGAAAATCGACCACTATCCGATTTTGCTAACAGCCTGACTGCGCGCCTACTGTATCCATGACATATGGCCACTGCAAGTCCGTCTGCGGCATCCTCCGACGGAACATCGTTCAATTTTAAAAGTTGAATAACCATTTTTTGCACTTGGTTTTTACTTGCGGCGCCCGCACCCACAACGGACTTTTTAATGGTCCTCGCAGAGTATTCACTTATTTCTAATCCGGCATTGGCCGCGGCCACAATGGCTGCACCTCGTGCCTGACCCAACTTCAAAGCCGAACCTGGATTTTTAGACATAAAAACCTCCTCTATACCCAGTTCGGTCGGCTGATAATGATCGATTATCTCATTGATCCCATCAAAAATGATCTTTAAGCGCACCGGCAAAGGTGTCTTTGGTAGTTTGACAACCCCACTAGCGATATACACTAAATCACTGTCGTTTAATTCGATGACCCCATAACCAGTTCGTTGGGAGCCAGGGTCTATACCAATAATTCGAATCATCTTGAGCAACCTTGGTCAGCAGGCGGGGTTTTAAGACGCCACCTTAACCGCAAAGCGAAAGTGCAACTCCGAAACTATATCTCAAAATCAACAACTTGATAACCGGCTCCCTGAAGCTCTGGTTTTAAAACAGCGGCATCACCAACCACCACCATAAACATTTCGTCTAAACTAAGGTGTTTTCGAGCCAGTCCATTAATCTCAGCTTTGGTGATGCTCTTAATGGTTTGCGCACGTTCTTTTACAAACTCAGGCGACAAATCATATTCCAAAATCTGCGCAAGAAATCTCAATTTTGCACTTGGCGTTTCATATTTCAAGGCGTCTCTCTGTAATACCGCATTCCGCATAAAAATAAGCTCCGAATCAGTAATGCCGGATTCGGCATACCTCTGGATTTCACCAGTAAGTTCATTGAGGGCTTTATCCGTTACGTCAGCCCTTACTTCAGTTGAAGCTAGATAACTGCCTTTTAACTTATCACCCGAGAAATAAGATCGAGCTCCATAGGTATATCCCTTATCCTCCCGAAGATTCAGATTTATGCGGCTGTTAAATGAACCGCCCAAGACGAAATTCATTAGCGATGAACGAAAGAACTCTCCATTTATATCACGCTGCAAAGACCGTTTACCTACGACTATTGATGATTGCGCGGCATCGTCTTTATTTACAAGATATACGATTCCCATTTTGGTTCGGGCATCAGAGAGATTAAGTTTTAAAGGTTTGGACGATCCTTTTAAACCCCCAAAAACGCTCAAAGAGCGAAGGATATCGGTTTTGGGCCGTTCCGATACTACAATAAGCTGTCCACCATCAGGTTTAAGATGTACAGCATGGAAATTTTTGAGATCAACGAGCTGAATATTGCTTAAGCTTGTCTCGTCTCCTCTGACTGGCATTGCCGCAACACTGTCACCGAATAGCAGCATCCTAAAGGCATTTTGAGCTAAAAAAGATGGATCTTTTTTGCTCTGCAAAATACCTTCGATTGCGGTTTGTTTAATCCTTTCAAATTCATCCGCCATCCAAGCAGGTTGTAAGAGCTTTTCAAGAACCAAAGCTAGTGTTTGATCAAGGTTTCTAGATAGAGCGTTTATGTCAACGTTGAGGTAATTAGTTCCCGCCGATATAGACACAGAACTACCCAGCTTGCGAAGCTGTTTGGACATCTCCTCAGCGCTGCGCTGGGTCGTCGATTCGTTGAGCATTGCTGCGAGCAGGGATGCCGTTCCAGCCTTGTCTGTTGATGAATAATAATGACCTGCCGGAATTCTCAACATAATTGATGTAGTCGGCGTTTCAGTGCTACTAGCGCCGAGAACTCGCATTCCATTGGGAATCGAGTGATGCCATAAGGCNGGCACCTCGGGCGTTTTATTAATACCAGCGTCCGGCATTATGCTCCTATCAAATGCGTCTTTAGGACGCGATATCTGACTATCTAACAAGGCATCAGCTGTCAAAACTTGTATGTCTTTCTTCCTAGAGGGCGGAAGAAAATTATCAGGTGCCGCTATCTCAGTTAATCGACCATTTGGAACCACGCTTAAAATTACCGCATGTTTGTCTTTTAAATATTCTTTAAATACTCGCACCACATCTTGTTCTGTGACGCTGTTGTAACGCGTAATGTCGTGTTGAATATAGTCTGGATCACGAAAAAGAGTTTGATTGGAGGCTAATTCCCGGACCTTNCCAGCAACGCTCTGAAGTCCAAATATGAAACTGGACTCCATCTCCGCCTTAACCATAAGAAGATCATCTTCTTCCACACCACGCTGTTCAAACTCCACAAGCGTGTCTCGAATAACCTTCTCAATAGCGGAAAGCGTTACATCTGACCCGGGACGCGGAAGTGCGTAAAGTTCAAATTTACATGCAAGCTCAGCGCAATAGTGCGTGACGCCCGCATCTACGACCAGCTGGTTTTTAATGAGATTTTTGTAGAAAAGAGAAGTCTTGCCTGCGCCTAAAATACTGGAAAGCACGTCCAACGGTGCTTCATCCTCATGCCGGAAATAAACTGTCGGATAAGACATTACGATGAGAGGCAAATGCACATTGTCCTCCATGGAAATNTANCNATCNTCNTGAACCTNNANAGNCANNTTTTNNTGNNNCNANACTTCNGGNCCNCGNGGAATTGNTCCGAAATACTTTTNAACCCATTCCAATGTTTCTTTCTCTTCGAAGTCACCCCCAATTGTTAGCGTGGCATTGTTAGGACCGTACCAGCGTAAAAAAAAGCCTTTCAAATCGTCCAGGCCCACCCTATCAAGGTCCTCTGTATATCCAATAACGGGCCACGAATACGGATGGCCATCTGGGAATAATGCCTGACTAATGCGCTCATCAACTCTACCATAAGGTCTATTATCAACCCTCTGCCCACGTTCATTCTTGACAGTATCTCGTTGAACTTCGAACTTTTTCTGCGTCACTGCGTCAAGGAAATAACCCATTCGATCCGACTCAAGCCAAAGCACTTTTTCTAACTGATTTGCCGGTACGGTTTGGTAATAATTAGTTCTGTCGCTATTGGTGGTCCCGTTCATGGTCCCACCAGCCTCTGTAACTATCTTAAAGTGCTCTTCATCACCCACATTCTCCGAACCTTGGAACATCATGTGCTCAAAAAAATGCGCAAATCCTGACTTACCTTTCTCTTCGCGAGCGGAACCGACATGATAGGTAACATCGACATGCACCAGCGGATCTGAGGGATCTTCATGGAGAATGACAGTCAAACCATTGTCCAGCTCATATTTTTGATAAGGTATAACAACTGCATCAGTATTCTTTCTCACCCTTTCAATGAAACGAATTTCATCTGTTGAAATATCAACAGTTGGTTTTTGTTCTTTTAAATGAGTGGAGTCTCCATTCTCATTTTTGCAACCTACCGCAAATAAGCCAATCACAACTAAAAGAAAAAACTTCAATTTTTAAGCTCCCAAATACAAGTTTTCAGCCTAATCCAAGCAAGAACCAAAACGGGAGTCGCAATTTATGAGCCTCTCGATTCGATTCATTCTCCGACTCAGTTAAAGCCCGATCATTCTGCTAATGCAGAAATCGTTTCTATTTTTCCTCGTTCTTTGTCTTCTTTTTGTTATTCTCCGTGGATTTTTATTCAATGGCCTCATCACCAGCCTTTTTAGAGCGCTTCGCTCGTGGTTTGTTTTTAGTCTCTTGGAGCACTGGTTCCTAAACAGCCTCAGCAGACTTCTCAGATGCAACCTCTTCCTCAACAACCTCTGCAGCAGCTGAATTATCCTCCTGGTTTTCTTCCATTTCTGATTTTTTAGGTGTCGCCTCCGATGCGCTAGCGTTCTTTATTAGGCCCTCAGAAGTCAAGATCACGACTTTCTCTTTTTGATTGATCCAATTCTTCTCTGAATCCTGAACACCATATCTGCCGGAACGCTTTAGATAAATAGTATAGTCTTTGGTTTTTTTTACCACTTTCATCTTATACTCCTCAATTTGATTACTCGCTCTGATTAAACCACCCGAAAGCGAGGTCGGGCCCCAAACAAATCTCATTCCAACGACTCAAATACAGCAGTCGGCACATCAGCATTTGTATACACATTTTGCACATCATCAAGATCCTCAAGCGAATCAATCATACTGGCCAATTTCTGGGCCCCTTCAAGATCAACAGTTACTTTAATGCTAGCCGACATCGTTATATCAGCGCTCTGAGGCATGAATCCGGCGAGATTCAGCGCATCCTTGACTTTTAAAAAATCTCCAAAATCAGTTACAACGCTGAAGGAACCGTCATCACATGTTTCCAAATCCTGTGCACCCGCGTCCAGTGCGGCATCAAGGAGCGAATCCTCGTCACAATCCGGAGCGAAGTCCATCTGACCTATACGGCTAAACAAATAGGATACAGATCCATCCGTTCCGAGATTACCTCCAAATTTACTAAATACGTGTCTGACTTCTCCAACAGTGCGATTACGATTATCCGTCATGCACTCAACCAGCACGGCAACGCCTCCAGGGGCATATCCCTCATAAGTCAGCTCATGGTAATTTTCGCCCTCTCCAGCTCCAACACCCCTGCTGATTGCTTTTTCTATGGTATCGCGTTTCATATTCGAACTAAGAGCTTTGTCAACAGCAGCTCGCAATCGAGGATTTTCCTCAACGGTTGAGCCACCCGTCTTGGCTGCAACCACTAGTTCGCGAATCAATTTTGTGAAAATTTTTCCTCGCTTAGCGTCTTGTGCTGCTTTCCGATGCCTTATATTTGCCCACTTGCTATGACCAGCCATCTAAACCCTCTAAAATTCGAATTGCAAAATCACTGACTAGTAAAGTGTCGAGCACGAATGCCTAGCTCGCTAAGCTGGTTTGTATCCAAATGGCTTGGCGCGTCTGTCATAAGACAAGAGGCGGACTGAGTTTTCGGGAACGCTATCACATCTCGGATAGAGTCTTTTTCCGTCAAGAGCATCATCAACCGATCGAGCCCAAAGGCGATGCCTCCATGAGGGGGCGCACCAAACTGAAGAGCATCGAGCAAGAAACCAAATTTCTCAAGCTGCTGCTGCTTGCCTATTTTCAGTATGTCAAATACGACCTCCTGCATTTTTTGTTCATGAATTCGAATGGATCCCCCTCCTAATTCATATCCGTTTATTACAATGTCATAGGCTATAGATAGACTTTCCGCTGGTTTTTTCAACAATTCTTCAACGCCACATGAGGGTGACGTAAACGGATGGTGCAGAGAGGTAAACGAGCCATCCTCTAAGACCTCAAACATTGGAAAGTCTAAAACCCAAATTGGCGCCCAATCTGCAACATACAGACCCATATCTGCGGCTATTTGACAGCGCAGCGCACCCAGAGCTTCTGAAACAATTTTATGCGTGTCAGCACCAAAAAAAACAATATCTCCGTTTTGAGCGTTTAGCCGATCCATTATCTCTAAAGTGGTCTGCTCTCCGATAAATTTTATTATCGGCGATTGCAAACCCTGAATTCCATTATCTAATTCATTGACTTTAATCCAAGCCAACCCTTTTGCACCATATATTTCCACATACTCCGTGTATTCATCAATTTTCTTCCGCGACAATGCCGCTCCTCCTGGAATCTTGAGCGCGCTAACACGGGATTTAGGATCATTAGCTGGACCAGAGAAAACCTTGAACTCGACGTTTAACAGCAGATCTTTGAGATCTACCAACTCTAAAGGAATTCTCATATCAGGCTTATCTGAACCATACCTTCTCATAGCTTCCGCATAACTCATTCGAGGGAATTCGCCGAGTTCAACCGACAAATGCTTGCGGAAAATGTCACTAATCAGTTCTTCACCAACCTCAAGAATATCCTCCTTGTCAACAAATGAAGCCTCAATATCAATTTGCGTGAATTCTGGCTGTCGGTCCGCGCGTAAATCCTCATATCGAAAGCATTTTGCTATTTGAAAATATCGATCACAGCCCGCAACCATTAATAACTGCTTGAATATCTGCGGCGACTGAGGCATCGCGAAGAATTGTCCGGGATAGGTGCGAGATGGAATGACATAATCTCGAGCACCTTCTGGAGTAGCTCTCGTCATGACCGGGGTTTCAATATCCAAAAATCCTTTCTGAATCAGAAAATTTCTCACACTGCTTGTTACTTCCGATCGCATTTTAAGATTTTTTTGCATTTCTGGTCGACGCAAATCCATGTATCGGTATTTCAGACGTACCTCCTCACCGACATTGACATAATGGTCAAGTTGAAAGGGCGGCGTTTTTGCTCGATTGAGAATCTCCAAGGAATGGGCATACAACTCTATATGCCCAGTCGCCATTGATTCATTAATAGTCTCGCATGACCGCATGCGCACTACTCCCTTTACCCGCAACACATACTCGGACCTCGCACCGTCAGCCAGATTAAAAGCGTCTGCATTGTCAGGATCAAATACCACTTGAACCACGCCCTCACGATCCCGAAGATCGATAAAGATTACCCCTCCGTGATCACGTCGACGATCAACCCAACCACACAGTGTCAAATCTTCACCCACATGCTCGGGCTTTACTAACCCACAATATAATGATCGACGCATAAGTCTTTATTCCTTGTCAAGACGCCGGTTTCTCGGGTTTCTTTGGGGCATCAGAAGATTTTTGGGCAGATTCGCCAGATTTCGCGGACGGTTCGGAGGTGCTTTTTTGTTCGACACTAGGTTTCGAGCTTTCGGACTCAGACTTTTCGGTTTTGGCTGCAGGATCTCGTTCCCCACTGATATTGCGTTTATCTTTCGTTTTGAAATCAGTTTCATACCAACCGGTACCACTCAAACGAAAACCTACCGCAGAAATGAGCTTCTTTAGCGCTGAGGCATTACAGGCCGGACAGATAGTCAAAGGGTCATCGCTCATTTTTTGCAACACTTCAAGTTTGTGGCCACATTCAGAACATTGATACTCGTATATGGGCATGCCTTCATCCAACCAATTCAGTTTAGATTCTGATTATACAGCACCACTTGCAGATCGAGAATGCTCTGAATGCAAGAGACTGAGAATAATTAGTGCCTTTTTGTTTGTTTTTACCAGGTAACCCAGAAAAAAGACTAAACGCATAACACAGTGTGAACCGTTTTTTTTAATCAATTCATCCAAACTCTGTACCCATGAGGTGCCGATCAGTAAACTATGGGTCTTAAACTCAAAAGCGGCAGAAACTTAAATGCGTGCCAGCCAATTTCTCATTAGCACAAAAAAAGAGCTTCCTTCAGAGGCAGAGATCGTTAGCCATCAATTGATGTTGCGAGCAGGAATGATTCGGAAGCTGGCTTCAGGGCTCTATAGCTGGTTGCCACTGGGACTGCGAGTCTTCCGGAAAGTAGAGGCAATTGTGCGCGAAGAAATGGACGCCTCAGGCGCTTTAGAACTTCTTATGCCTTTAGTTCAGCCAGCCGACTTGTGGAAAGAGTCCAAACGGTGGGGTGAGTTTGGCCCAGAACTATTAAGAATCAATGACCGACATGAGAGGGACTTTTGCCTTGGCCCAACTCATGAGGAAGTAATCACCGACATTATTCGAACAGAGATTAAAAGCTACCGTCAGTTACCTATCAACTTTTATCAAATTCAAACTAAGTTTAGAGATGAGGTCAGACCTCGTTTTGGTGTGATGCGTACCCGAGAATTTTGCATGAAGGATGCCTACTCATTTCACATTAATCAAAAATCTTTAGAGGAAACCTATGATAGCATGTATGAGACCTACTGCAGGATATTTGAGCGAACAGCGCTGATATTTAAGGCAGTTATAGCCGACACTGGTTCTATAGGAGGCAACATTTCTCATGAATTTCACGTGCTCGCCGAATCAGGGGAGGATGCGATTGTATTTTCTGATNAAAGTGATTANGCGGCGAATATGGAAAAAGCATCTTCACCTCCCNCTCATNCNNNAANTTCNGNGCCTTTANATNANATNAAAGAGATCTCCACTCCAAATGCAAAGACCATTGATGATGTTTGCAATCAGCTTAAGATTGAATCGAGTCAGATTGTGAAAACGCTGATTTTTCAACATCAAAACGACATTGAAGCGAGAGGATTACTTGCGTTTGTGGTCCGGGGCGATCATCAACTCAATGAAGTTAAAGCTCGCAGTATTCTGGAGGCAGGAAACAATCTCACAATGGCTTCCGATCAACAGATAAAGGACTCCTTTAGCTGCTCCGCCGGCTCGCTTGGGCCCGTGGGACTCGAAATTCGTATAATTGTGGATCATTGCGCAGCAAACCTCCATTCTTTCATTTGCGGTTCAAACCGGGAAGGGTACCATCTTACCGGCGCAAATTGGTCTCGAGATTGTCCCCAAATTGAAATAGCCGACATTCGTAACGTCGTCTCTGGTGATCCAAGTCCTGATGGGCAAGGACAACTTATAATCAAGCGAGGCATAGAGGTCGGCCACATCTTTCAGCTTGGAACGAAGTATAGTGAGTCGATGAACGCGAGTGTCCTCGATGAAAATGGCAAACAGAGAACAATGCACATGGGTTGCTATGGTATCGGTGTCGGAAGAATTGTTGCGGCGGCAATTGAACAAAACCACGACGCACTGGGTATTATATGGCCAGATTCAATCGCACCTTTTCAAATCGCTATCATTCCTATCAACTTTCATAAGTCAGAAACAGTGAGGATTGCAGCTGAAAACCTGTATAGTCAGTTGAAGAATTCTGGGAAAGACGTATTGTTATTCGATGAAGCGAAAGCTCGACTGGGAAGCATGCTAGCCGATATTGAACTAATAGGAATCCCTCACAAAGTTATAATAGGCGATCGCGGCCTAAACAATGGTGTGATCGAATACCAAAATCGGCGCGAGCAAAACAAACAGGAAATAAAAACTGAAGATGCCATGTCCTTTCTAATGGAAACATTACATTACAGTTAGCCAAACCTATAGCTCAATCAAATTTTTATCTGGAAAACCCAAAGATCTCAAATAATCAATTGATGGCGTCTCTTTCGACGTCACATATAAAATTCGCTCATTGCCTCGAGCTAGCGAGCCTTTGGCAACCGAATCAACTCTGGAGGCAACACTCTTTGCGCTATCAATCAATTCGGCACCTAAGAAAATTTCTTGGAGCTGCGTTTTGATAAGAGAGAAATGCGTGCAACCCAAGACAACTGCATCGAATGATTGCCGGCCTAATGGTGCCAGGACATCATAAAATTCCGACGATTGCGTTCCACCGGCTAAAAACCTTTCTGTCAAACAAACCAAATCAGTATTGCCGTAACGACAAAGGTTAGTGCCGCCAGAGTATTTGCTTACCAATTCCTCCAGATATTCGCCGTCAACGGTTTGAGGAGTTGCTAGTAAAAGAATTTTTCCTCCCGGATATCTTTCAAAGGCAGGCTTGACTGCTGGAACTACCCCTACAATTGGCATAGTATATCTTTGCCTCAAATGGTCTAGAATAACTGTACTAGCGGTGTTGCATGCAACCAAGAGCATTCCATGAGCCCTCAAAGACTGAACCGCATCAACCAAAGATATTACCCGTTCGATTATGTCCATCGGATCGCGATCACCATAGGGGCATCCAGCGTAATCGGCTGCATAAGTAAGGGATAATTCAGGTATTTTTGACTGTATCGCATCAAGTAAGGAAAATCCCCCACTCCCGGAATCCACAATTAACAAGGGTAAAGACATATTAAGTTTGTCGGCTAATAATAACTGATATTGAATCTTAACCCTTGTATCGTGCAACGTTCTATCAAATTGAACTAAAAGTTGACAAAAATATCCGGGAATAACTGCAAGACCAAACATTAAGTGATCGAGAAAGCGCAAAGTTTAGATTTAAGCTTGATCCCTTAACAAGACGTGAGTATTCTGCCGCTCTCTGAAAACAATGCTGCCTTAATATGAAAATGGCAGCTCTTGCTCTAAACCTGAGTCATTAAGGCTAAGAAAATGGAAAACCTCCGAGGGATAGCTTTTATGGTGGCAGCCATGGCTACTTTCTCCCTCGGGGATGTACTTCTAAAAATCATATCTTTGAGTCTGCCAATTTGGCAAATTCTGATCATTACTGGCTTCGGTGGCGGGGTGCTTAATTTCTCCATTCTTTGCCTGACGAAGACTCCTTTTTTTATGCCTGAGTTGCGGGAGAAAGCTTTTCTTTCCCGAACAATGACTGACATGCTTAGCGCACTTTTTTTTGTTTGGGCTATCGCCACGACCCCATTATCTTCCGTCTCAGCAATCCTTCAGACAGCTCCTTTAATCATTATCTTAGCCTCGGTTNTAGTCTATCGTGAAACTGTTAATTTAGGCCATTGGATAGCTATCCTATTCGGCTTTATAGGTGTTCTACTAATATTGAGACCGACGTCCGAGACATATCAACCCTACGCCTGGCTCGCCGTCTTTGCGACACTTTGCGTTGCGCTGAGAGATATACTGACCCGCGCTATAGCAGACGACATTCCTAGCTTGACTATTTCAACACACTCATTTTTCGCAGTGGGATTTGGAGGTTTAATAGTGTTGCCTTTCGGGNCCCAATTTNTGCNGCCCTCATCGCGTCTTTGGGCACTTTTAGGNNCTGCTACATTCTTGGGTGCGCTTGCTAATTACATGCTCATTTTAGCTACGAGACATGGCGATGCATCAGTTATAGCGCCATTCAGATATTCCCGTCTCATTTTCTCAATGCTGCTCGCCATAATAGTTATGAATGAACAACCTCCATGGCAAACGTGGTTGGGCGCCATCGTGATCTTGGTGTCGGGTTGTTACATTTTTTTGACTGAAAGATTTCAACCAATGAATAAACCCTGTAAAAAAACCGATGATTGCAACTAACTTTCAATTGCCTCCAAGAAACCTGTTTCACATACTCGGGGGGTCCAAAAGGTATGATATGCTTGCCTGTAAAACCCCCCTTTCCTGCTGCAATTTTTCTTGCTGCTAACTCGATGACTAAAGGATGTTATGACAAGACCCACACGTGCACTTATAGATCGACAAGCACTAAGAGACAATTTTGCACTTGCAATACGATCTCAAAAAGGCCAGTGCATGCCAATCGTCAAAGCGAATGCATATGGACATAGCGTTGATATTGTCTGTGACGCGTTGGCGCATGCGCCAGCTTTTGGTGTTGCCTCAATTAATGAGGCGTTAGAGCTCAGAAATTTAGGCTTTAAGCAACCCATCTTGCTTTTGGAGGGTACTTTCGATCCGGATGAAATTGAACTAGCCGACAACAATGATTTCTGGTTAATGGTAGAAAATCATAATCAGAAAGATCAAATCTTAAAGGCAAAACCTAATCAACCACTTCGGATTTGGCTTGGATTGGATAGCGGAATGCATCGTCTCGGCTTCGATGCCCTCGAGATCAAGGGGGTTTATCAAAACCTTTTATTATCGGGGAAAATCGATAGTATGTCCGTACTAGCGACCCACTTCGCCTGCGCTAATGATCTATCAAATGAAATGACCACTCGTCAGATCGAATGTTTCGATAGGGCTTCCCTAGGAATAAAATTAACAACCGGACATGTCCTCCAGCAAAGTCTCGCCAACTCAGCGGCGATAATGGGTTGGGAACATTCTCTTCGCGACTGGCAGAGACCCGGTTATATGCTCTATGGAAATAGCCCATTCAACGCCAACCGAATGGCAGAAAGGCTGAAACCAGTCATGACTCTTCAGTCCAGAATAATTTCTCTGCGGACCATAGATGCCGGAGAGACTGTTGGCTATGATGCGATCTGGACAGCTGAAAGAAAGTCAAAAATTGCTACCATACCCATTGGCTATGGTGATGGCTATCCAAGGCGAGCAAAAAATGGCACCCCCGTAATTGTAAGGGATCAACGTTGTCCGCTCGTGGGACGCGTGTCGATGGATATGATTACGGTAGATGTTACCGATTGTGAACTTGCTCGAATAGGGGATAGCGTTACGTTGTGGGGGTCAGAGCTCTTAGTAAACGAAGTGGCTCAACATTGTGAAACGAATGGTTATGAGCTTTTGAGCGGTATCTCTGTCAGGATTCCCAGAGTTGCAAGAAATTGAGCGAAATACATCTTTTGTAAATTTATTTTCCACCCTTCCACCGAATCAATTCGGACACTTCGATACCAAGCACATCAAGCAATCTTGCCACCGTTTGATCAATGATATCATCGACCGTTTTAGGTTTAGTATAAAAAGCTGGCGATGGGGGATGCACTACGGCACCAAGTTGGCAAGCGCGAACCATTAACTCGCAATGTCCCATATGCAGTGGAGTTTCGCGCGGGACCAAGACCAATCTCCTCTGTTCCTTCAGCACAACGTCGGCCGCTCNTGTTAACAAATTATCGGAATAGGAATTAACAATTCCTGAAAGGGTTTTCATTGAACACGGTGCCACGATCATTCCAGATGTGTTGAAAGAGCCACTAGCAATGTTTGCCGAGAGGTTTTTATTGTTATGCACAACGTCAGCCAGCTTCTCGACATCAGTTGCAGCCCAATCAGTCTCGATTCTGATATTCATGCGCGCGCTCTGTGTTAGGACCAAGTGGGTCTCAATGTCTTGACGCTTTGATAAAAATTGGAGCAATCTTATCCCATATGTAACACCGCTTGATCCAGATATTCCAACAATTAGACGCATTTTTTCCTCAAAAAATAACTTATTTAAAAGTTAATTGCTAAATCGAATCTGGCTTCTTGTATCGGCGCCAACCATTACTAACCCATCGACAAAACAACCTTGCCTCTGGCTCGACGCTCGGATATGCAAGCAAACGCTTTTTGAAAATCATCAATAGAGTAAACTTCGCTGACCAAAGGGGAAAACAAGCCATCGTCCACCATCCCTATAAGCTCATTAAAGTTTTGCTCGGAAGCTTTGGGGTCTCTCGCCATCCAAGATCCCCAAAACACTCCAATTAAGGAGGCTCCTTTCAAGAGAGCCAAGTTTAACGGCATTTTTGGAATCGGCCCCGCCGCGAAACCAATTACCAGGAACCGGCCATCCCAAGCAACTGCGCGAAATGCTTGTTCTGAGAACTCTCCACCTACCGGATCATAGATAACATCTGCGCCTTTACCGCCAGTAAGTTCTTTCACCCTTTCTTTCAGATTTTCTGAGGAGTAATTAATGCGCAGGTCAGCCCCAGCCTTACAAGCGTAATCTAATTTATCTTCACTGCTTGCTGCCGCTATCACTTGGGCCCCCATTGCTTTTGCAATCTGGATGCATGACACACCCACCCCTCCAGCTGCCCCCAGAACAAGCACCGTTTCTCCCCGTTGCAATTGCGCCTGTTGCTTTAATGCATAATAGGACGTCCCATAGGTGACCGCAAAACCGGCCGCCTGTTCAAAAGACATGCTGTTACCTTTTAAGAATGTCGAATCTTCTGAGGTCACTATTTGACCTGCAAAAGCGCCGGTTTGGGTGGTCCCAATCACCTCATCGCCAACCGCACGAGCAGTAACCCCCTCCCCCACCTTCGAAATCACTCCGGACACTTCGGTACCCGGAATAAAAGGAAGGGGTGGTTTAAACTGGTATTTACCTTCAACAGTTAGAATATCTGGGAAATTAACGCCCGCCCCACGAACATCTATTAGCACTTGACCTTTTCCTGGTTCAAGTTTGTTGCAGTCTTCCAACACCATATTTTGTGTCGAACCAAATTCCTTGCACACTAGAGCTCGCATAATGATCAACCCTCTTGTTGTCACGTTATTTGATAAAGCTAACCCTCGAGGCGAGAGCGGCTCGGATACCTAATAGGCCAATCGAGCAATCAGTTTTATTGACGATACCTGTTCAGCTCGCGACGCGCCACTACCATGCGATGCACCGCGTCAGGGCCGTCTGCGAAGCGCAAAGTTCTTTGAGCGCCATACATCACTGCTAACGGTGTATCCTGCGAAACTCCCAGACCTCCATGCATCTGCATAGCTTCATCAATCACTTTCAACGCCATATTAGGTGCTCTCGTTTTGACCATCGATATAAAAGGCTGAGCTGCATCAACGCCCTCGTGATCCATGAGCCATGCTGCTTTTAGGCATAGAAGACGGACCATTTCAATATCCATGCGGGCATCGGCGATAATGTCGACGTTTCCGCCGAGTTTCGAGAGGGTCCTGCCAAATGCTTTTCTACTTTCTGCTCTTTCACAGAGGAGTTTTAAAGCAGTCTCAGCAACGCCAATCGAGCGCATGCAGTGATGGATTCTCCCGGGACCAAGTCTCCCCTGAGCAACCTCAAAACCTCGACCTGGGCCCAAAATCATATTTTCTTTGGGAACACGTACGTTAGTGAATCGCATGTGAAAATGACCATGCGGCGCATCATCTCTTCCGAAAATCGTCATAGGCCGGATTAGTTTAACTCCCGGCGTGTCCTTTGGGACCAAAACCTGAGAATGCTGTGCCTTTCGGGGGGCATTTGGATCCGTATTAACCATCACAATCATTATTTTGCAGCGTGGGTCTCCAACCCCAGAGATCCAGATCTTCTCTCCGTTAAGCACCCACTCATCGCCTTCAAGAGCGCAAGACATCGATATATTCGTTGCATCAGACGAAGCAACGGCAGGCTCAGTCATTACATAGGCAGAGCGGATTTCACCAGCCAGCAGGGGCTTAAGCCATTTTTGTTGTTGCTCTTCAGTGCAATAGCGCGACAAAACCTCCATATTGCCGGTGTCGGGTGCTGAACAGTTGAATACTTCAGGGGCAAGATGCGACCGCCCGGTTTCTTCTGCAATATATGCATATTCAACGGTGCTTAGCCCATATCCTCCCTCATAGTGAGTCAGAAAAAAATTCCACAAATTGCGTGCTTTGGCTTTAGACTTGAGTTCCTCTAATATCTCTGTTTGACGCGAAGTGAACTGCCATCTGTCCTCTTTCTCAATTTCTTCATGGTACTCATGTTCCATCGGCAGTATTTCACCGTCTATAAACTGTTTCACTTCCTGTAGTATCGGTTTTAATTTATCGCTGACACCTAAATCCATTTTTTTCTCCAATTAATTATCTCAACCCCAAGTATAACTCTGCGCATTCAGTGAACCGGCATGACGAAACCAAAATATCCAGTCAGGATTGAATCTAGTAACCAGTCATCAGGGCAAACCGATCGCCATGGTAACTGTAATCACCAAAAAGCATTTGCGCAGGCCTAGCTCGTTTGATGTAGAAACCGATGTCATATTCATCAGTCATGCCCACCCCTCCATGCATCTGGATTGCCTCATTCGTACTTAATTCGGCCACCTCGCAGAGCTTTGCTTTCGCAATGCTAGCCAGTCTCGGGCTCCTGAAGTCGCCTTCATCTATCGCAGTCAAGGACTTGAGAACGATAGATTTGCAAAGTTCAATTTCGCTCCACCAGTGCGCCGCGCGATGCTGCAGAGCTTGGAATGAGCCAATCATAGAACCAAATTGCTTTCGTTGTTTCAGGTATTGCAGTGTGCGATCGAAAGACTCATTGGCAATACCAAGCAACTCCGCCGCCAAATGGGCGTTTCCAATATCAAGGACTGAGGAAAGCGCAACAAAGCCCTCATTCTCAGAGCCAAGCAAACTATCGGCAGGTACATTTGTGTCATCAAAATGAATAGCGGCGACGCTGCGACTGTCCACAGTAGACGTTCGCAGAAAGTCTAAGCCAGAAGCTTTGGCATCAACCAAAAACAGTGATATGCCCTCTTTATCCCCAGCATCTCCTCCAGTTCTGGCGGCGACGATTAACTTCTCAGCGGAATGACCATCCACAACCCCTAGTTTCTTCCCGTTCAATCGAAACCCGTCAGGCGTTTTAAGTGCTGACAGCGCAACCGCTTGCGGCTCATGGTGCCGAGACTCATCTATCGCCAAGGCGAGGGTGAGTTCGCCAACTGCAATCGCTGGAAGCATTGTTTCCTTTTGCTCCTCACTACCCAGCAAATTTATCGCGGAGACTCCAAGAATAGCACTGCTGAACAAGGGAGATGATGCAAGTGCACGCCCGCTTTGCTCCATAATTTGGCCCATCCCGACGTGGCCAAACCCCAAACCGCCATATTTTTCTGGTACCAATATAGCAGCCCAACCCATCTCTACCATTCTTTTCCACAGTACATCACAGTAATCACTGCCATCCTCTCTCAATCGGCGCAACTCAGACATAGGAGCAAATTCGGCAAAGAAACCTTGTGCCGATTCCTTTAGCATCTGTTGCTCTTCGTTGACTATCAATGCCACGTTAAACTCCCGCAGTTTCCTATCCAAGACCAAGTATATTTTTTGCTATAATATTAAGCTGAACCTCTGATGTGCCACCCTCAATAGAATTGCCTTTAGTTCTCAACCAACTGCGGGCAAGCCAGCCTTCTTTTGATGTCTCTCCCTCCCATTCTATGGACTCACCACCTTTGAGCTTCATCATGGTTTCGAATCGACGTTTATTGAGTTCCGTGCCGTAATACTTCAGCATCGCAGACGTCGCGCCAACACCTTGTCCTGCTTTTGATTCGTCAGAGACCCGTTCAGCAGTGAGAGCAAATACGGCTGCATCAACCTCCCAGCGGATAACGTCATTTCGCAAGAGCTGATTAGCTAGCCGTCCTTGTTTCAGGCCCACCGCCTCTGAGGCGTATTGGCCTAGACTTCTGAAGCCCGCATCTCGAGTTCCGAACCCCCCAATCATCTCCCTCTCATGCGTTAAAAGATATTTTGCTATGGTCCAACCATGATTAATCTCGCCCACTACCTGACATTTGTCGACTTTTACATCATCTAGAAATGTTTCACAGAATGGAGAACTCCCAGATATCAATTTGATGGGCTTGGGCGTGACACCTGGCGTTTTCATATCAAAAAGGATGAGGCTGATT
This sequence comes from Porticoccaceae bacterium, assembly GCA_002692165.1. Classification (GTDB taxonomy): domain Bacteria; phylum Pseudomonadota; class Gammaproteobacteria; order Pseudomonadales; family Porticoccaceae; genus TMED48. The sequence goes on along the minus strand of NZJL01000043.1, from coordinate 3,714 downwards.
CCCATCTGCTTCTTGCCATCGGAATCTGTTCTTACAAGGCAAAACATCCAATCCGCCTTGTCCGCATATGACGTCCAGACTTTCTGCCCATTGACGACAAAGTGATCCCCCATGTCGGTCGCTTTTGTCTGAAGTCCAGCCAGGTCAGATCCTGCGTTTGGTTCAGAATAACCTTGGCACCATCGGATTTCGCCTCGAACAATTGGGGGCAAATGTTGCTTTTTAAGTTCTTCCGAACCAAACTTGATCAGAGCTGGCCCGAGCATATCGACACCGAAACTGTTCAGCGGACGCCTGGCTTTAATTTTTACCATCTCTTCTCGAAGAATTTTGGCTTCCTCTCTGCTTAAACCGCCTCCCCCATAAGCCGTTGACCACATTGGGGCAGTCCAGCCTTTCGCGCCCATACGCTGCATCCAGAGTTTTTGCTCTTCGCATGAGAAGTTTGGGTTTCTGCCTCCCCAACAAGTGTCCTTTTCGCTTTGCATAGGAACGCGCATACTCGGGGGGCAGTTGTCTGATAACCACTCTCTAGTTTCTATTCTAAAATTTTGCAAGTCAGTCACTGTGAACTCCTTTCCATGAAAACGTCCAAACTACGTCTATTTCGGCCGCAACGATCATTATTCAAATCGGATATCGCGCTGAAAGTTAACTTATGTTTATGTAACTATCAAGCGAGATCGAGGGATCTATCAGTTGAGAAGCGAATAATGTTAAAAGATATGCTTATCAATTTTCTTTTCCCTAATCAGAGCGTGGGATCCGGAGCGACAAACGGACATTGTCATTTTAATACGATATTATGCAGGTTAATTAGAGGGCACAGAGTTGCTAACAACCAATCCCTCTAGCAATGATCTCAAGCTCGATGGGATCGGCACCGGCGTGTTGGTGCCCCTTTTGACGAAAACATGAGTAAATTTACCATGGGCAGATGCCAGAGTTTCATCACCTTTAAAGATAGCAATACCATATTGAACCGAACTATTCCCCAACTTCTCCACCCTCAGACCTGATTGAATGTTGCCTGGGAATGCAATCGGGCTTCGATACTGACAACTGGACGACACAACAAATCCCACGATGTCACCATTGTGAATATCCAAACCTCCCTCTTGAATCAGGAAGTGGTTGGCAATAGTGTCAAAATAGCTGTAGTAAGTTACGTTATTGACATGGCCGTAGACATCGTTGTCCATCCAGCGCGTTGCGATGCCCAAAAAATAACGATAGTTGGCTTTTTCTAAAGCGTCTCTAGTATCCACTCAAGAATCCTAAAAAGCTTGGCGATAGATGGCGAGCGCGTCCGATTTTTCCATGTCTCGCGGGTTATTAATAAGTAATCGTGTCTGTAACATTGCTTCCTCCGCCAACGTTTCCAAATCATGTTCAGGAATNCCCGTGTCTCTGAGCGCAATTGGCAATCCAAAATCCTTAGCCAATTCAAAAAAATATTCAGCCAGAATGGCCGTTGCCTGACTTTTCGTCGCCGACCTCTTCCCACAATTAAAAATAGACGGCACTAGCTGATGATAAAGCGAACCAGCGTAAGGTTCATTAAACCGGAGGACATGAGGTAACACCAGAGAATTAGAGAGGCCATGAGGAATATGGTAGTTTCCTCCAAGGGGATAAGCTAACGCATGAACCGCCGCAACCGGAGCATTTGCGAACGCTTGACCAGCCAACATAGCGCCAACCAGCATCTCCTGTCGAGCAGCCAGGTCACTTCCAATGTGGACCGCTTTACTGATGTTGGCCGAAAGCATTGACAGACCTTCTTTCGCAAGCATATCCGACAAAGGATTCTTCAATCGAGCTGAGGTAAATGCCTCGATGGCATGAACCATGGCGTCTATTCCGGTAGCTGCAGTCACATGAGCTGGCAATCCCTCGGTTAATGAGGCGTCAAGAATAATATTGTCTGCGAGAAGGACTCTGCTTACCACCCCCGCTTTAGTGGTTTTACCAGTGGTAATAATAGAAACCATAGTGGCCTCTGACCCAGTTCCCGCAGTGGTAGGGACCTGTATTAACGGAAGTCTGGCGCCATCTATCTGATCGACCCCATATATTTCACTCAGTGACTGATTTCCTAATATGAGGACGGCTAGTAATTTAGCCACATCCAAGGAGCTCCCACCTCCAAACCCAATCACGCCATCACAACCTGCTCCCTGTGCGAACTCCAACCCTGCCAAGACAACTGATTCCGCAGGATCTGCAACGACCTCTGAAAATACGGTCGCAGCAATGCCACTTTTTTTGAGGCTTGCAAGGGCAGAATCCAGCAGTCCAAGCCCCAGTATCTCCGCGTCAGTTACTAAAAGTACATGCTTTATCGAAAGGTTTCTTGCACATGCACCCAACTCACTCGAACTACCTATACCAATCCTCACATCTGGTACAGACGAAAAAGAGAAATCGTTCAACACAATTGACTTTCCTTACTTTAAGAAGCCTGTGTCAAGTTTAGCATGCCTAAGCTCAGGCAACGAATCAAAAAAGATTTCTGGCCCTTAAATTGCCCGCAAATAAGGGCGGCTCAAAAACGCTGCGCGTAGAAAAGTTATGCTAAACTTTAAGCCCTTTGACTAGGGCAGAAGACCTAGAGGCACCAGAGCGTCCAAGAACTTACTGAGTAGGAGTAAACTCTATGAAAAAATCGGCGCATTTCGGAATCACTGCGATATTTATTTTTCATCTGTCGTGCTTGGTAGCGCTAGCTAGTTTGTCAGGCTGTAGTGACGATTTAAGCGCTCCCATCATAAGCAATAGTTCCGATCCAAGAGTGGAGCTATCAGAGACTGAGCAAGTAAATCAAGATCCACCCTCTGCAAGTTGCAGTTTCGATATCATTGTCGGAGACTACCTCAAATTTAACGTCAACGAAATGCTTGTACAGAAGAGTTGTGGCAGTGTCTCAATTAATTTAAAGCATGAAGGCAACCTTGCGGCAAAGATGATGGGACATAATTGGGTTTTGACAAGAACATCTGACGTGACCGAAATTGCTGCAGATGGAATATCTGTTGGGCTATCAAATAATTATGTCAATACTGAAGATAATAGAATTCTCGCTTGGACAAAGATCATTGGAGGCGGTGAAGAGACAAGTATTTCTTTTTCTACTGAGAAACTGATGGTGGGTGACGAATACACCTTTTTCTGCTCTTTTCCGGGCCATTCTTTCGGGATGAGGGGACCGTTATATGTTGAAATTTAGTTACTCTTATCCATTTAAGAAATAATGTTCCAACATTAAACAGCTCCAAACAGTTCCTGAGAAAGTACTCATGTCGGGGGGAGGCTAGGTCCTCTATCTAGTAGCAAAAACCGTATCGGAAGTTTCAACCCAATCTTTGTTGATTCAGAGAAAGTTATGCCATTGATACATCACAGATTCACGCGTCATGACAAGAAGTGAACCCGGAAGCTCCTGTGAGGATAATGCCTATCATGAGAACCTTTAATAGAATGATAATTTAACTTCACTCGCGATCGGGGTTGACTTACTATCTCAAATCGAACCACTTTTGAGGAAATGAAATGAAACAGGTAAAACTGCTGAAACCAGGCGGTCTTAACAACTTGCAAATAAGCGATGCAGACACACCAAGGTTAAAAGAACATGAAGTCCTTGTAAAAGTTAAAGCCAGCAGCCTAAATTATCATGACTTGCTGGTAGCCTTGGGACATATTCCAACAGAC
>NZJL01000042.1 GCA_002692165.1 Porticoccaceae bacterium | reverse complement strand
CGATATTCTTAAATCTGCCCACTCTGGTGACCAAACAAGCCCAATGGTATCTGTTGAAGAGGTTTCAGCCTTTAAATAACCAAGCCCGCCGCCTGTGTGAACTGTAGCTGAGATAGTTCCAGCAAGATCGGGTGCAACCCCGTCAGCTGCGCAGTTGTCAGCTAGCTCTTGCGAGATGCTCCCTGATGCCAAGTTATCCTCCCACGTCAAGCAGGGGTCTACGCCCCTTTGGCCAATGAAAGACGTTTGATCCGCGAGATATAACTCAAAAAGGGCGGGGGTTCGGAAGGATGTTCCTTTGCCAGCCCGCAATCTAAGAGTGTCTGTAATTTCCCAATTTACCCCTATTTTGTGCGTGTTGTCCGACCCATATGAGTCGACATCGGTGTAACGCGCAGACATATTGAGACCCAAGCTTTTCACCAACGGCTTATCTTCCAACAAAGGGATGTCTATTTCACCGAAAAAAGCTTTCGTGGTGTCTTTTCCTTGAGTGACACCGCTACCAGATGTACCCCAAGCATCTCCAGACGTGGTGATCTCGCCTGGGGTATCAAGAATTTCGTCAGTACGGTAGTGCATTCCGAAGGCAACCGATACCTCCCCGGCGGAGAGTTCCATGATGGGACCGGAAACGAAGGCCTCGAAAGATTTTTGCGTGTACTCGGTCTCTCCAGTCTCCCATCCAAATAGGTAAGCTTTTTCCTCATCGGTGAAATCGCCATTTAAGAACCTTGGATCATACCAAGGCAAGTCCAAGCAAGGCACGCCTCTGATTGTGGTGGTACCCGCACAAGATCCATCTCCATTGGCAGAACCCCAATCATTTCCTCGCGAACTGCTTTGAAAAATTCTTTGACTTGAGTACTCTCCCTCAGATTTAGAATATTGAATAGACGCGTCATACATCCAGCTTTCCGACATATCACCGGTCAACCCCGCAACGAAACGAGTGTAGTCGATTTTAACCGACGAGTCGTTTTGATCAGTTATAGGAGTCGAACTTAGCCATTGAGCTCCCGACCAACCCTCAGCCATCACATTGTCTGGTCCTCCGAACGGGTTCGTGGAATTGTATGTGTAAGACCAGAATTGTCTGTAGCTGTTAACATAATTCTCTCGTTGGTTTAACAAAACCTCGGAATAGAGTTGGTGGTCATCTGAGATGTTGTATGATCCTTCAACGAGGAACGTCTTTATCTCAGTTTTAGGAATTAGGGATTCTTGGTCTTGAAATGGGTGATCAAAATTAGTGACCCCGTCAGAGTCGCGGTCCCATGCAACTGCGTACCAGCCGGGAGGAGCACTGATACCATCAAGCGAATCTATCGATGGAACGTAGTTTCCAAGATCGCCATCGTAGTCATATTGTGCCTTTGCCCCGCTAGGAACCCCTCCAGAATAATCGTAGATCCATACATGCCCCCAAATAAGGTCTCTGCATGCTGCGTTCCCGGTCCTAGGGTCTACGACATCGCGCCTCTCGCCCGAATTTTCGCTGAAAATGTATTGTTCACCACAATTGAAATAATCCCTGTCTCCTTTTGCAAGTTCTTCTCTCTTGTAGTAATCGCCGGTCATCCGTAACCGCCAGTTATCACTAGATCTAGCAAAAGTGAAGTCTGCATTGACGGTCTCTCCGCCCGATTCGGTGGGAGCTGACGTGAACGCGTTAAAGGAGGAGGCATCGCTTTTGTCTGTAATTATATTTACAACGCCTGCAACAGCGTCCGAACCATACACGGACGAAGCTCCATCTTTGAGTATTTCGACATTCTCTATCGCCGATAGAGGGATTGTGTTGAGATCAAATGATGAAACTTGCCCTCTAATGCCAGCCGGTCCTGCTCGACGGCCATTCAGTAGCACCAGTGTTCGGTTAGCCCCGAGACCTCGCAAAGAAATTGTCTGCGCGCCAGTGCCCCCGGCTTGCACAAATGCTGTGGACGATGCTGCAGTCACTTGAGACGAGCCAGATGCAACTGTTGCAGTGTGCAATAGTCCAGCAAGGTCATCGACACCCTGAAGCTCAGCGATGTCAACCGAGAGAACATCTATGGGCGATGTGCTTGAGAAGGTATCGCGACGGATTCGCGACCCAGTCACAACAACTTCTTCAACAGCAGTCGCGGCCTGCCCGAGAAGGGTGACGTCGGTGGTTTCTGTATCAAGCTCAACGGCTGTCGAAGTCAAACCGGATTCTGTCTTCGAACTTTCTTGAGCCTCTGTTTGCGACGCGATTGGGAAACTTATCCCTAGAAGCACCGCACCGATCGCACAGGCAAGTGGTTTTTTCTTTGTCATGGTGGTTCTCCCGTACCAAAAATGATGAATAAAATTCAAATAAGTAAGCACTAAAGCCCTTGAACGAATGAAGAGATAAACCGAAGCCAACCCCGCGAGGTTATAACCAAGGCATCAAATCCTTTAAGATGTACGCCGAAAGTCAGACAGTCTGCTGCTTTAACGATAATTGTATTATGAAAAAAACTGTAATTTCAACGAGAATTGCATAAGTGGATAATTTTTATGAAAAATATGCATAAGTGCATAGTTTAACTTTTACGGTGTAATTNTACTCTACTGAACAGTTGTAGTCTGAATGGCGAGGTGCATGTGTCATTTATTAATTTTTTGACAGTCCAGTTGTTTAAGCTGTTAACAGGTTATAGGCTCGCCTGAGGACCAATGTTTCTATCGAAAAAGCTCAGAAGTTTCTTCAGAGACTCCTCTCGATTGTCAACGCTCGCAAAACCATGACCCTCTTTCTGTTTGATGAGTTTTTCATAGGGTTTACCTAATCTATTCAGCTCTCGCATTAAGATCTCCGCGTGAGCCAAAGGCACGCGTTGGTCCTCGGTTCCATGGAGAATCATCACATCTGCTTTCAAACGATCTAGGTAAGTTATAGGCGAATCTTTTTTGCATTCAGCCTCATCAGCACAAATGGCCCTCCTGACATATTTGATGCCTTCATCTCTCCTTTGGATATCACCTTTCTTGGTCATGAGTCGCAAGTCAGTCACTCCGACATAGACCGCTGTGCATTTGTAAAGATCAGGTTCTTTGACAGCGCCCATTAGAGCAGCGTAACCGCCGTATGATGCGCCGTAGATACAAACTTTCCCTGGCTCGGTTATGCCTGATTTTATTGCCCAAACAGTAGCATCCGTTAGGTCATCTTGCATTTCATCGCCCCACTGCCGGAAAGCGGAATAAATGAAATCCCTCCCATAACCTCCAGATCCTCTGAAATTCACTTGAAGTACGGCNTAGCCTCGACTAGCCAATGCTTGCACCTCAGCATTAAAGCCCCANCTATCCCTTGGACCATANGGTCCACCGTGAGGATGAACGATCAAAGGGAAAGGGCCATCTAGGTCATTTGGTCTCGTTAGATATGCATAAACGGTTTTTCCATCCCTCATGGATAGTTTATAAGGCTCCATTGGTCGCATTTTCGCTGGATCTATATAAGCATGCGCTTGCTCAATTTTACTCAGAGAAGCGTTGGTTTTGTTGTANAGNAGATACATNCCAGGGTGCTTATCACTCCATATTTCCAAGACAGCAAATTCTTNCTCAAGATCCTTAGCTGACGTCTCAGACCTTANGCTTACTGTGTGGTCAGGAAATTGCNTCTGAATCGCCATGAACCACTTATTTAGAGGGCTGGTTTCGCTTAGCGGAACATATTGTGGATAATCCGGCATGACCCATACACCTGCCACTATGCCGGTTTCCGTCTCGGGATCCTCGTCCATCATGACGGAACCAATATCCACCGTGGGGTGCTTGTAGACAAGAGATTTGGTTCTAGAGGCGATGTCGTATAGGTATAGGGCTTGTTTGTCGGTATCATTGTTGTCCAGCACCCACAGTTTATCGTTCTCGTTGTTGAAAGCCTCCGGGGCAAATGTCCCTGAGTATTCTTCGGAACGACTGATGAGTTCCCACTTATCATCAACGCGTTCGAAAACTTTCCAAGCCTCATCATCATCTATGTCATATCCGAATGAAAATCGAAGTTCGCCTTCTCCATCAACCATAAGAGTGGCATTTCTTATGGGGGAGGATCCGATATGTTGCTCCCTTCCCGAATAAATATTTACTTTCACTAATCGAGTGAATTGCCCATCCTTGCCGCCGCCAGTCCTGACCTCCATTAAGACATGCTTGTTATCTTTAGGCAGTCGGTGCGAAACTTGAGCACTGGTGCGCGCAGAAAATCGCGAGAACTGGGTTTTTGATTGCTTCCCAGAACCATAAATCCACTCTTTTTGAGTCCCATCAGCATTCACAGCAATTATATTTCCCGTCTCGAATGGTTGCTCAAAAAAGCCGTACTTTGTTGCTTCCCACGCGATAAGCCGGTTATCGTTTGCCCACATGTAATCGCCTACAAACGCTCGGCCAGTCATGTTGATTTCATGAAGGTATTCCCGAGTTTTTGTGTCAATTATTACCAGCTTTGTATCTCCCCAGCCATCTCCATCCAATGCAAGGCCAGCTAGGTATTTTCCCGTCGGGCTAATCTTGATTTTTTGCCAAAGAGAATACTCAGCAAAGTGCCTAAGGGGTACATGGGTGTTTGCAAATAATTGTGATGGTGTAATTAGAGTCAGAAAAAACCAGGCAAGCAAAATCTGTCTTTTCAATGCTATTGTCCTTCTTCGCAGATGAGTGGCAATACGAGTCTAACAAATTTGATTTTTTTGTACACGGTCTTTCAAGCCACCCAACCGACAGGTTTTGTTCCAAAATCATAATTCGACATTCCAGCATTCTTTTGCAGCCATAATTCATGGGGCGGGAGCTGCTGATGGCCCTTTCTGAGTTTATCAATAACTGCATCATAAACGACAGGTGGGGGTCTAAAAGTATTCTCGCTTTGTTGGAATTCGGTCGCCATGAAATCCATACCCAGCAGGATGCATAAGTAGCTCTCATGATTCCAAAGAGCAGCGGTGTCAACTGGCGCATGCGAAAAGGTCAAATTATTTGATGAGGTCGTTGAAAGGTTTGCAAAACATTGATCTTCAAAATCCATTGCGGTTGGAGACTTTGATCGCCAGTATTCCAGTTTAGCTTTTAATCGATCGTTGACATGCTCTGGCCTCTGAATGGTTCTCCAGAATTTGGTGTCTGTCCTCTTAGTTAAACAATAATGCATATTGATGAAGTCTAAGATTTCATAGAACCGATTCGAAAGCACTCTATTGTATCGATAAGACATTGCTTCTATATCTCGATCCTCACTGGGAAAATGTTCTGCTAATGCCACTGCGCCTAGGTCACTCAAATATAGCCCAGTGGATTCTAATGGCTCAATGAAACCTCCTGATAAGCCAATTGCGATGCAGTTTTTTTCCCACAATTTTTGGCGGCGTTCAACGGAAAATTTAATTTGCCTACTTGATAGTCTAGCAGAATCATGTCCCTGGTATGCCCTCATTTCTGACTCAGCCTCATCTTCTGAAATAAAGTGGCTTGAGTGAACGTAACCTATTGATCGTTGGGACTGCATCGGAATGTCCCATATCCATCCATTTGACAGTGCTGTGGCTGTGGTGTAGGGCCTAACAGTGCCGGGGTAATTTTCTTCATATGGAATATGCATTGTGACCGCTCGATCACATAACAACCACTCTGAGCAATCCTCAACACCAATTTCCATAGCCTCTCCGATAAGCTTGGCCCTAAAACCTGTACAGTCAATGAATAAGTCTCCATTGATGACGCTGTCCCCATCAGTGACGACAGACGAAATGAAACCGTTTTCTCGCTGATTAACATTCAACAGATTTTCTTGAATATGCTCTACTCCCCTGGCGATTGAAAAACTCGTCAAGTAGTCGGCAAATTTTTGCGCGTTCATATGATAGGCGTAAGTGAGAGGGGTCTCTCTATCCCAGTTACTAAGCAAAAGAGGCGACCGACCCAATTCGCAAAGTATTGGTTGTGCGGATACTGTCTCCATATACGGGATACTTCTATCACTCTTTATCCAATCTGCGCCCGAATTGTCAAGCGGATAGTTTGTATACCTGCTGAAGGGATGGTGATAGAAGGAATTGTTTTTTGAAACCCAATTTACATATTTTATGGATTGCTTGAACGTCGCATCAGTGGCGCGCATGAAATCGTTCTCATCTACACCTACAACGGCCAGCAGGTGTCGCATTGAGGGAATGGTTGCTTCTCCAACTGAAATTCTAGGAATATTTGGCGACTCAATCAGGGTAATTTTTACTTTCTGATCTTGACCCTGCTTGTTAAGTGCCCCGTTTAAGTAAGCTGCTGCCATCCAGCCCGCAGAGCCACCGCCGACAATTACAACCTTTCGCATATTAGCCTCAAATCGATTCCACCAGAGTATATTCGATATCTCAGCAAGTCGAAAGGACTCCAAAACACAGTTCAGACGGCGAGAGGCAATGCTTGGGGGATTCGTTTATGGTGCAACTGATGTTTCTTTTCGGTGCGTTTTTTTATTCAAGCTTTGTGTAACGGAATACTTCCTGCGCTTTCTCGCCTTGTATATCTTCCGTTTTAAAATTTATTGATGATCCCCGGTTGATAAAAAGTGATTTTCTAGTGGTCTAAATTTGTGCTGATATGATTTTGAGATTCAGAGAAAAAACCTCCCATAAAAAACCTCCAATTCAAAAAAGTGGCAGAAAAATTGCTTTGCAATAAAGGTTTCTAGGACAGGATTTAAAAACAGCGGGGAAGGCCTTAGATTGCCAGTTGCGTCTATGACTAACATTAGTCTCATTTTTGGATGCTCTCATGTATTTTGCAATAGGCTGTTTTGATGATTGAGACAGATAATTCAACTTTCTCGACGACTATTGCTTCTCACTATTCGTCGCAGGTATTTAGGTCAGGCTTTTGATGCAACGATTATCGATTCCCTTAATAGCTGGAGACGGAATAGGTCCAGAAATCTCTGAAGCAGTTCAGATGATTGTAAACNCAGTGGTTCTGAGACAAGGAATTCTTATNGATTGGATACCTGTTTTAGCNGGGCAATCGGCGCTNGACAAAGGTAAAGACTTACTGCCGCAATCAACCATGGATGNAATTAAAGAACACANAATAGCTCTNAAGGGACCNTGTACCACTCCGGTCGGNGAGGGGTTCACCTCGGTAAATGTGCGTTTGAGAAGGTCTTTTGAGCTGTTTGCAGCGGTAAGGCCCGTAGTGAGTCTTCCGCAAGTAAAGACCCGTTTCAACAATGTAAATCTCATNATTGTGAGAGAAAATACCGAGGGTCTTTACAGTGGCGTGGAAAATGAAATCACTCCAGGGGTAGTGATGAGTATGAAGGTTGCGACTCAAAACGCTTGCGAGCGCATTGCAAGCTGGGCGTTTCGGTATGCGCATCAGAGAAACAGGAAAAGGGTTTCGGTGTTTCACAAAGCGAATATTATGAAAATGACGGATGGGTTGTTTCTAGAGACTGCGCACGCAGTCGCGGGAAAAGACTTCCCTGATATGAGTTTTGATTCTCTCATAATTGACGCGGGATGTATGAAGTTGGTGCAAGACCCATCGCAGTTTGATGTGCTCTTACTGGAAAACCTTTATGGAGACGTGGTTAGCGACCTCTGCGCCGGTTTTGTAGGGGGACTTGGCGTCGTTCCGGGTGCAAATTTCGGGTCAGAACTGGCCATCTTTGAGGCAGTTCATGGCAGTGCCCCTGACATTGCTGGAAAAGACAAAGCAAATCCTATAGCCCTCTTGCTGTCGGCAGTTATGATGCTTGATTATTTGGCAGATCAACGTAACTTGCCCGGCCTTTCTGAGTGCGCGTCAATGATTACAATGGCTCTGAATACGTGCTTGGAGTCTGGCTATAAAACCGTTGACATTGGAGGGAACATGGGGACTAAAAAGTTCTCAGAAACCTTGGTAAATCTGTTGGAAGCAGCTTAGATGAGGCGGGAGATGTGGTATTAACACACTGTAAAGCTGTTGCAAAAAATTGGAGCACTGAGAGAAAAGCCCGGTTGAAATTATATCGTTTTGCAAAATCGACCGATCGCGATGCATTTTCGAGGTTTATAACTTACAAATCGGATACTCTACTTTGACATTTGGTTTAAGACAAAGTTTGATTTATCGACTAAAAGAATTCCGAATTCAACAAAAATCTATTCCTGAAATTAACCCCATATCTTGGCTTGCTAGAGCGCTCGGGGACCTAATTGCCAAAGGGGAGCTTCAGCAAAAAGACATCAATAATCTATTACTTGACGTGGGAGAAGAACTTTGGTCAAAACACGCAAAGCGATTAGCTCGTAAAGCGGGTCTTGATCCAAATTTGCCCAAGATTCAATTTGCAAAGAGCGAACTCAAGGCTATTGATCTGTCCAAGCCGCTATATGGGGCAGTTTTTACGGCCCATCCTGTGTTTTCCAGGAAATACCCCGCCCTTGAGCTTTCTGCCAGACGAGCTTCTGGACATGACGTTACTTATAATATGGGTGCACATGAGCCCAGGCAAAGTATCAGTCTCTCTGAAGAGCACTCTGAGGCGATGGCAGCAATCACTCATGCAAGAGAGGCAATGTTGGCGGTCACATTTGATTTGTTAACACGAAAGCAAACTCGTGATCTACTTCCTAAAATATTATCAACCTCGACTTGGGTTGGTTATGATTTGGACGGTCGAGATGATATTTCTTGGATTGATAGCTTTCAATTTCGTCTCCAAGAAAAACACATGTCTCTGAATCGCTATGTCAAGGCTTGCAAGAAATACTCGGAATTAGATCTAGTCACCCACCAACTTAAAAAAGAACTTAGACACACGCGCGCTGACGTGGATCGATTCGCAAAAATCCCAATGGGTGAAGAATTTTTTCTTAAAGCAGTCAACGGTCTGACACAACGCAAAGAGAAACTCACGGCGAGTTCAGGTATTGCCAAGCAAATTTTTGCGGCGGCGAAATTAATAAACGACGATAGTAGGCACAGAAAAGTTCTCGCAATTGCCGGAGATGTTTGTTGTCATGGTTTTGGAATGGGCCGTATTCACCTAAGAATTAATTCAGCGAACATTAGTAACACGATGTCGGCCATCTTTGGCCAAAGCTTTCCTATCTCTGAGGAAAATGTATCGACCAGAACGTTGGTTAGTCGGTTAGCGAGTAAGATTGAGGGTGAATCAGCGTGGAGTATAAATTTCTTGAATCTTGAACAAGAAATTGGAGCAGCTCGAAGACAGTTTATGCTAGCTGCGCAAATTTTGAAACATATCGATTCAGATCAGCCTCTTCGTCTGTTGATAGCTGAATGCGAAAAACCTATTACCATAATGTCTGCACTTTACTTAGCGCACAAATTTGGTATTCAGAAACAGTTAGATATCTCACCTCTATTCGAGACTGCGCACGGGCTTCAACATGGCGCAAAGATTTTGGAGCAGCTTTGCAATATTCCTGTATATAGGGATTATGTCAGAGGGCGGGGACGACTTGCCATCCAAACCGGCTTCTCAGATGCCGGAAGATTCATGGGTCAAATAGCTGCTAATCTTGCGATCGAGCGATTACAACTAAAGATTGCTCAGTTAGTGAACAAATNTTTTCAAAATCAAGTCGAGTTGTTGATTTTCAATACACACGGCGAGTCACTTGGACGGGGAGGAACGTCAGGTACCCCAGAGCAACGTCAGAATTTTGTTTTGACGCCATTTGTGCGAGCCCAATGCCGAAAAATGGGACTGCATGTGCACCATGAGACAAGTTTTCAGGGGGGAGATGGTTTCCAGCTGTTTGGAACATCTAAGTTGGCAGGTTCGATAATTAGTCATCTGGCACATGCAGAGATCAAAAACCTAAAGGACTCATCTGCAGTTGATCCTTATTACAATGACAGAAGTTTTTCGTTGGATATGTTTCTTGCCATAAAAGCTTGGCATGACGGGTTATATCGCGATAACTCTTATATTCAAGTACTAGAAATGTTCGGCTCCAATTTGTTGACAGTGTCTGGTTCTAGGCCCACGAAGAGGACGGATCAAAAAGGAGCGGAGCGACGCGACCCCTCTCAAATAAGAGCGATCCCTCACAATGGCATCCTTCAGCAGCTCGGTTTTGCGGCCAATGTTATTTCAGGTTTCGCAACCGGCTTAGAGGACATAGAGGAGAGGTTCTGTGAAATCTTCAGTGAGTCAGTAAGACTTAAGCAGTTGCTCCATCATGTTTTAGCAGCGGAAGCGCTGGGATCTTTGGATGCATTGAGTGCCTACGGACAATTGTTAGACAAGAAATTTTGGATTGATTCTGCGTTTTGGGAAAAAAGCATGAATAATCAGGAAAATTACCTCCGGATTGCAAGGCAGCTAAAACTGAGCAAAAAGCCAGAGTCCGTGAGAAATCTTGTTGCCACTTTACTCGAGGATCAAGTCAAACTATCTCGACTGGTGTCTCGATTAAATCTTTTAAGATCACCTCGCGATCATGAGGATCGACTGCTAATCGATTTACTCCACAGTCTGCGAATAGCGCTTTCTCGGCAGGTATTATCGTTGTTCTCGAGCCTTCTGCTAGTCGCAAGGAACGAGAATGTTTATGAAGAAACCTTCATGGAAAGTGCTCTTCAGTTGGATTTTTCAAATGCTATTAAGCTCATTCGTGAGGATTTCTCTCCATCACATCGTTATCAAGGCAAGCTTGCGGAACGCACCACTTACAAATCTGAGGAAAATTTTGCAGGGCTTGATTTTGAGCGTCAGTTTTTGGTCCCTATCCAAAAAAAGGTGGAGACCATAAATAGAGTGTCAATGCTCATATCGGCTCATTATGATGCCCACGGATGAGGGCATTTCAAATTTGCTTTTCGGGCGATAGTCAAAGTATTTTCTCACATGAAGGGAGGGAGTTCTCAGGATAAGCACGTTTTATTGCTTTGGCAATTTCCGCGGGGAACAAAGATTTCTAGACGAAAAAACCTAGAATTGGGCGCTCAAAATTAGATACGGTTCCCAGGGACGGAGTCTACATATCAATATAATCAATAGTTTATGACATTATCNAGCTTTAGCCCACCATCTAGCCCACCANTATAAGGAACGCTTGGCTGCGAAATCTCAAGAACTTGACCACCCCCCATGGGACAAGACAGATATGTTTATATGTGGGTACCTTGGCAGATTCAGTAAAGATCGCTTAAGTTTCATTTTCGCTAACTTCAGAATTTGGAAATTTGAAGCACGCCATCAGCCATCAAGTTTTTTCATTGCCTGTAAAAATCAAGGATCACAGAGAGCACTGCTGTTTAAATGCTAGAACCCTGCTTTTTGATTTTTACGTCGTGGTAGGGCTCTAAAGCATCAATATCAGTTACAGACGAGTTTTCTCTGCGCCACGCAAATAATCGCATCCGAATATTACCGGGTGTGATATCCAGTAAAGTGAACCCATTACGCTCAGTGACCGGGGCGGGACTATCCAGACGGATATGACTTGCCACCGTCGGCGGGGTGCCTCTCGCCTTACTCGGCCATCCCGAACCCGTGCCTAAAGGACCAGTAATAACCGAATGGATTGGATTTGATGCAAAAGATAGGTCACCACTCCCAACAATTTGTGAATGGCCTGTCGCATGCAAATCTCCGCTCAAGACGAGCCCGGGTCGTCGTTTCTGGTTGGACAGACACTCCAGCAGACGT
>NZJL01000041.1 GCA_002692165.1 Porticoccaceae bacterium | reverse complement strand
AAGATTCTGATTGGCCGGAAAATCCTTATCCTAATCTAGTACTTCACCCCATTGATTTGAGCGGCCAGCTATATGCCATCATCCTGACTTCAGGAACACTCGATACCAACGGCGGACCGATTGTCAACCAATATGCACAAATTATGAATGGCAACGACGAGCCCGTGCAGGGATTGTATGGAGCTGGCAACTGCATCGCCTCTCCGTCCAAGGAGGCTTATTGGGGTGCAGGTGGGCCCTTGGGATTGTCAATGACCTATGGATACATTGCGGCTAACAAAGCTAGCAGCGCTAAGAAAGTATGATTTTGTAACTAAACAATGGATTAAGAGAATGGGTTATGAGTGGATCAAATATCGATGTTAATCAGGTCAAGGCGCTAGAAAGGCGCATTGATGAAATCGAAAGTCGAAATGCTATGAGGGACCTCGTGTCCAATTATTGTCATGGCTTCGACAGGCGAGATTGGGAGTGTTTCATAGGTATCTGGCACCAAGACGCAGTTTGGGACATTGGGCCTTTGTTTGGTAGTTTCCATGGACATGAAGGGATTCGACAAGCTGTCTATGAAATTCTTTACCCTGTCTGGCGGGAATCTCATCACCTTACCACAAACTTATTTATTACGTTTACTGATGATGATCACGCGAAGGGCATCAGTAACGTCGATTGCATGGGGGCCAATCCTGATGATGAAGTACAAATGGTTGGTGCCACTTACATCGATCAATTTGAGAGGCGCCAAGGGGTCTGGAAAATTGCGCATCGTGCTGTAGAGATTCACTACTTTAATGCCATGCCAGGAATGGAAATGAGCAAACCCTGGTAGATTTATATCGTTTAAATCTCGTTTCATTGATCCTGAGCCGAAGGAAGGATTCCCGGCTGTATCTGTCTTGTGTTACTTAGATAAAGAGAAGCGAATATGTCCAGTGTCAATGTGTTAGATGAAAATAAATTATGTCTTTACCTTGAAGCGAATCAGCCAGACTTTAAAGGGCCAATAGTTGCAACGAAATTTCCGGGAGGGCAGTCGAATCCTACGTTCAAGATAGAGTCATCCGGTGGGCCGTATGTTTTGCGCCGGCAGCCCCCAGGCAAGTTGCTGAAATCAGCGCATGCCGTTGATCGTGAGTANCGGGTATTACAAGCGCTTGCAGAAACAGATGTGCCAGTGGCTGAGGTCTATCACTTATGCAAGGATCCTGATGTTATCGGGTCAATGTTCTATGTCATGGAATATTGTGACGGAAATGTTCATTGGTCGTCGGCGCTAGAGGCTTTGGAGTCCAATGAGCAAAGGAGTCGTTGCTATGACGAAATGAATCGAGTTCTTGCGGCTATTCATTCGGTAGATTTAAAAAAAGTTGGATTGCTTGATTACGGTAAACCGGGGAATTATTTTCAGCGTCAGTATGATAGGTGGTCTGCACAATATAGATCCTCTCAACTTAATGTGATTCCTGAAATGAATGAGTTGATCGATTGGTTAGGTGGAAACATGCCCGATGATGATGGAAAAGTATCGCTAGTGCATGGTGACTTTCGTCTCGACAACCTTATGTTTACAGGCGACAATTCTCGCATTAGAGCAGTTCTTGATTGGGAATTATCAACATTAGGTCACCCATATGCAGATTTGGCATACCAATGCATGGGAATGCGCTTGCCTGCAAAAGGTGCTGCTGGGGGCTCTTCGTCTGGGTTGCTTGGCATAGACATTGCGAATTTAGGCATACCATCTGAAGAGGCCTACGTGCAAAAATACTCCGATCGGATGGGTCTCGGAGAAATTGATAACTGGAATTTCTACATGGCGTTTAGTTTCTTTCGACTTGCCGCGATTCTTCAGGGTGTTGCTAAGCGCGCCGTCGACGGGAACGCGTCAAGCGAGAAAGCAAGCAACATGGGCAGGATGGTTCAACCGCTAGCAGCGAGGGGTCTTAATGTTACTAATCCCTGATATACTCTGAAATATGTTTAACATCATAGCTAGTACTGCGTTTAGTTTTGACTTGTATTTTTGTGTTTAATAACCGTCAGGGTTTATAAAAATCTGCTCTGAATAACATTTAGGTTTCTGACAAAAGACGTTATTTGATAGATTAATGCTGACAGGATCCTTGGGCATCCTTTCCTTTGCACGTATAATTCGGGAAAGCTTTAAACTACCTCAGAAGCCAGTTGGATTTTCAAATGATCGTGCGCACTCGCATAGCTCCCTCACCTACAGGTGACCCGCATGTAGGGACCGGTTACATAGCGCTCTTTAATATGGTGTTTGCACGCCATAAGGAAGGGAAGTTCATATTGCGAATCGAAGACACCGATAGGTCTAGATCAAGTAAAAAATCTGAGGAAAGGATTCTCGAATCNCTCAAGTGGTTGGGAATAGAGTGGGATGAGGGTCCGGATATCGGAGGCCCCAGCGGCCCTTATCGTCAGAGCGAGCGCACCGAAATATATCGCAATCACGCCGAAACTCTACTTCGGAAAAACCACGCTTTTCAATGTTTTTGTTCTCCCGAGAGGCTAGAACGTCTTAGGGCTGAGCAGCAGAGAGAGAACTTACCACTCGGATATGATGGACATTGTGCCACTCTAAGTAAATCAGAGGTCAAGAAACGACTAGACGACAATCAGCCACATGTGATTCGCATGTTTGTGCCATCGCAGGGCTTTTGTACCTTCAATGATATGCTGCGAGGACAGATTAGTATCGATTGGGCACAAATTGACATGCAGATTTTGCTCAAGGAGGACGGTACTCCCACTTATCATCTTGCGAGCGTTATTGATGACCACCTTATGGGCATTAGTCACGTGATTCGGGGTGAAGAGTGGATTAACTCAACCCCAAAACATGTTCTTCTCTATCAATATTTTGGTTGGTTAACCCCAATCTTTTGTCATCTTCCGCTGCTTCGGAATCCCGATAAGAGCAAACTTTCCAAACGTAAGAATCCCACCAGCATTCTGTTTTACGAGCGGATGGGCTATCTTCCTGAGGCGATGATTAACTATCTTGGCAGGATGGGATGGTCCATGCCTGGCGAAAAAGAAAAGTTCCATCTATCTGATATGGTGGCTGCTTTCGATTTATCACGAGTCTCTCTTGGCGGTCCCGTATTCGATTTAGAAAAATTGACTTGGCTTAATGGAGTTTGGATTCGTGAGGAGCTATCAGATGATGAATTAGGTGATCGTCTTCAAAAATGGGCTTTAAATCGTGATTCCTTGATGAGTTTTCTGCCTTTCGCAAGACAAAGAATGGAAACGTTCTCCGACATTGCTCCACTGGGTAGTCACCTTGTGTCAGGCATGCTGCCGATTGAAAGATCTGACCTTCTGAGCGCCGATAAAAAAAGTGATGAGGTCATTGCAATTCTTCAATATGCTTTATGGAGGTTAGAAAAGTTAGAGGTATGGGATCGCGACAATATTTTAGGTGTTCTCAAAGGTCTTTCTGAGGCTATGAGTCTGAAGTTAAAGGTATTCTTGGAACCTTTATTCATAGCGATAGCCGGGAGTAGTACTTCAATCTCTGTGATGGACTCGATGGCTATTCTTGGGCCTGACTTGTCATGCGCGCGCTTGCGGTTTGCGATAGATTTGATGGGTGGAGTCAGTAAAAAAGGATTGAAGAGACTCGAAAAAACTTACTCAGCATTAGATTAATTAGTATGTTTTGAACGCTTCAGGAAGAACTTCTTTGTCAGCTAAAACGGTTCAAAAGGTCCCGTTTCTATTGACTTGTAGATTAGACATGATGACTTATTTTGGTATTTTCATGCCATGAGTGAGAAACGACCGCGAGTTGTGTTAACGCGCAAATGGCCTAGCCGAGTGGAAACCAAACTAGGTGAACAGTTCGATGTTGTATTAAATATCGATGACCATCCGTTTACATTTGCGGAGTTCAAGTCGGCGGTGAGGACAGCGGATGCGATTTGCCCCACGGTGACCGATCGAATAGACGAAAAATTATTCGATTGTTCCGGTAAGACAGTCAAGATGTTGGCCAATTATGGCGCCGGCATCGAGCATATCGATGTTGAGGCGGCTCATCGTCATAGCATAGCCGTCACAAACACGCCGGATATATTGACCGAGGCGACAGCTGAA
Source organism: Porticoccaceae bacterium (assembly GCA_002692165.1). GTDB lineage: Bacteria > Pseudomonadota > Gammaproteobacteria > Pseudomonadales > Porticoccaceae > TMED48. The sequence goes on along the minus strand of NZJL01000041.1, from coordinate 5,049 downwards.
ATAACAGTTGCTCTTATGTTGATGATTGCAAGGCGCGCTTCAGAGGGAGAGCGACGTATTCGATCAAANAAATGGGATGGTTGGCGTCCGACCCAGATGCTTTCCACTGGCATTTCAGGGAAAACCTTAGGACTCGTGGGAATGGGGCGCATTGGGATAAGAGTTGCTGAGATAGCAGCTTCTGGTTTTAAAATGCCCATTCAATACTTTTCGCGTTCGGAGGTCCCATTGAACAAGCTTGCGGGTTTGAGGGCCTCAAGAGTCTCGTTAGAGCAACTATTGAGCACATCTGATTTTGTAAGCATACACTGTCCTGCTTCCGATCAAACACAAGGTCTCATTGGCGCTGATGCGCTTGATCTAATGTCAAAGAATTCATTTCTTATTAACACTGCGCGCGGTTCTATTGTGGATGAAAAGGCGTTGGCTCACGCCTTGAAGAATAAGTTCATTGCGGGAGCTGGGCTCGATGTTTATGAATATGAGCCCCGAATTTATCCAGATCTTTTGAAACTAGAGCGCGTTGTCCTCTTGCCCCACATGGGAAGTGGAACTTTAGCGACACGTGAGGCGATGGGGTTTAAGGTGTTTGAAAATTTAACAGCATTTTTTTCTGGGCAATCACCTCCAAATTTGATCCAAAATTAATTAACTGAAAATATGGGTTTTGTTTTAGTCGAAAGGGCAGTCATGGAGAGCGCCGAAGGTACTTAGCTGAGATACACCCTATTAAACCGCATCCTGCAATGCCCAGAAAATAAAGTTGATACCCGAATTTCCCCGGATATGCTTCTAATAAAGCCGCATTTACTAAGGGCAGATAGATGTCGGGTAGGTAGCCAACTACCGACATGACACCGATGACAAGACCCTTGGATCTGTCTGGAATCTCGCAATTGTGTAGGGTACTCCAATAAATCCCTCTTACAGCATATGTGGCTAAACCGGTCGCTAGAACAATTGCGGCCAGGATTTCGGTCCCAGTCGCAGCCGGCAGAAGAGCGATTGTACATATACAACATGAAGCAAACAACATTGCTAATCCCAATGTTCGTTCTCTCCCAAACCAATCCCCAATATAGCCTGTGGTGATTGCACCCAATGGACGCATCCAGAGCTTGGCGACAGTAATCGATCCAACAGTTACGGCGGTAAGTGAATAATTTTCTTGCAGGTGCGCGGAAAAGGAATATGTGGCCCAAAATAATTGATATCCGCATAAGATACAGATTGCTGCAATCCAAACATCTTGACGTGAAATAACTAGCTTTAACTCGACCAAAAACTTTTCAGATTGTTGCGGATTTGATTCACACTTCGAGTCATCAAGCAAACTATATGCAAGCGCTGCGGCGACGGCGATCGCAATACAATACATATAGATTACCTGTTTTATAGCAAGCTCAGAGGTGTGTGATTCGTGGCTCAGAAAGGATGCAAAAATCCAAATTGCCGTTGTAGCTAGTATGGCCTCGACCAAACCTCTGCCGCCATCCAGCAGCCCGAAAAATCGTCCTTGATAATCCCCTCTCGCCAAAATCGACACGATTTTTATATGTGCAGCCCAAAAGGTTAGCCCCGTTGAAATACCCCAGCCGGAAAAAATGAATAACAGGTTTTGATAGCTAGGGATGGACGCGAACCAGACGCCGAGTGATCCGGTCATCACCAATGAGTTAAGAATTAATAATCGAGGGGTGAAACGATCTGCCAGCCAACCGCTGGGAAGGTACGTCACAGCAAAAATCAATCCCATTAACGCGTAGCAGTTGCTAAGTTGGCTTAGAGTGATGTCAAATGATTGCAAGATGGAAATCTCAAAATTTTGCCTTAAATAAAGCAGCGGAAATATGGCGCCGGCAGCAACGATTACAACAAATAGTTGGAAATGGCGGTTAAGGTGGGCTGTATATGAATTGGTCAAGGCAGGAGCTTTCAATAGGGTTAATGCCAAGTCTACCGACATGTGAGTGATTCGCCAAGTCGCTCAAATAAAGCAGGGAGACGATTTTTCCGATGCGTATTATGTTGACTTGCTGCGTTACGCATGCCTATCATGCGGCCATAGTAGAAAGGGGCCTTAGCTCAGCTGGGAGAGCGCCACAATGGCATTGTGGAGGTCAGCGGTTCGATCCCGCTAGGCTCCACCAACACTGCTGCTGGATGCCCTCACAGCAACTGATGCGCTAGCACCCCAAAACTTCTGGGTGCAAAATAAATCTGAGACATACCGTCCAAGTCAGTGCAAACGCTCAGGGTGAAAAGCTGAGTGGCTGGTCGGTAAAAAGCTTATTTAAAACGCGACTATTGCTGCAGGAGGGTAGGGCCACTCCATTTCGTTGAGCTCACACGGCTCGGCCGTTTCGACAGTTTAGGGTTTCATGAAAAGACCAGCGATCGCTTGATCGAGAGAGTGATGAAACTCGAAAAAGTGCACTCTGGTTGCCAGTTAAGACAGTTTTGGAACCAACGCTAGCACTCTCAAAGGACTTCCTGAACCACCCTCAATTTTTAGAGGAGGGCACACGATGACCGATCCAGTGGCCGGTAGCAAGTCAAGGTTAGTCATACACTGCAATCCATATTTCCCCGCACCATGCATAAAGTAGTGACAGGGAAGTGGCGGATCAAAGCTCATTGCTATTCCCGCATCTGTGCCGATGCATTCGGTACCAAAACCCAGCACATCGCGCTCTTCAATCATCCATTTTACGCATTCCTCATCAGGGCCCGGATGATGAGCTCCATCCTCTTGAATATTAGCATAATTGTTTGGATCAGCAATTTTTCGCCAATCGGAACGCATAAACAGCCAGCTGCCTCTCGGAATTTTTCCAAAGGTTTCTTCCCAATTAATTAAGAAGTCCCTCGTCAGAAGGAAATCTCTGTCTTCCGCTACCTCATTGCTGCAGTTGACAACGCAAGCCGGCGCAATAAAGTCTGCCGGTGGAATGGTATCAACTGTGTTGTTTGGCAAATCTTTTCCAGATACCCAATGTATTGGCGCGTCAAAGTGTGTTCCGGTGTGCTCGCTGACTGATATGTTATGCCAAAACCACATTGGACCTCTGTCATCGTACTGGGAAATGACGTCCTTTTTGAAAGCGGATGCTTGCCCAAATTCCGGAGGAAGGGTGATAGTGGGATATTCCTCTCGCAATGTTTCAGTCAGATCGATGATTGCCACCCCACCGCTGGTGAGTTCCTTCACTAAATTTTCCAATGCTGTCATGTCTAGTTCCCCATAAAACTTACTTTGACAATTATAGATCAAATATTATCCGACCGCCTAAGAATTGAAATGTGGAATCTTTCGGATAGGGCTGCTTATTAAGTAAAATGGTTTGTGAACGGATCTCAATTATCTGACTCACCTGTCAGTAGCAGCCCAAGCTGGTGCGATAAGTCTTCTTTTGCCATCTTTGCTTTTTTTAATGTTTGGCTCATCCATTTTTTCTCTATCCCAAAGTTCGCAAGTGACCTGCTTGTGTTTTTGGTCGAGGCCCTCACAGTAATTGCTATATCTGCATAGGTTAACGGAACTACCGAAGCCTGCACGCACCTTTTCAAACCAATCTGGATCAGCTAGTGCTTGCCGAGCGAACCCTATGATGTCAGCCTGATCGCTCTGCAAAATACTCTCTGCCTGCTGAAAAGTATGTATACCGCCTGCCACTATGCAGGGGGTATGGTAACCCTCGAGGTTAATATGATTCCTGATTTTTCTAACTGGCTCCAGATTTCGACCGAATGGACCAAATTTATCTGATATGTACCCTGGCATGCATTCATACCCGCTTTGTCCGGTATAAGGATAAGCCGCCGACCCCACGCGAGGCTGCTTTGCGTCATCAAACTTGCCGCCGCGTGAAAATGACAAAAAGTCCATCCCGCTTTTTGCAAATTCTAAAGCGAAAAACTTTGCATCACTTAATGAACCACCACCTTTTATAATCTCTTCGGAGAGCATCCTGCATCCGACCACAAAATTTTGTTTTGTATTTTTCCTAACGGCTTCATAGACTTGAATAGGTAATTTTATTCTATTTCGCACATCACCACCGAATCCATCTTGCCTCATATTTGTTGATGAGAGAAAAGATGCCATGGTGTAAGCATGAGCGTAGTGCAACTCAACCCCATCGAATCCTGCACGCTCAGCTCTTTTAGCGGCTGACGCAAACAGGGCCGGGAGCTTTTTGGGTAAGTTGGCGATTTCTTCAAGCTCCGTATCAGAGACTCGTTCCCGATAACCGTAGGTCAAGTTCTCCCATTCCTTTGCTGACAGGACGTTCGATAAATCGTCGTCGCTCAAACTTGTAAGTTTGTCTCGCACCTCATCACAATCAGCAAGGGGCATGCTGAGATTCTTTCGATGATGGTCGTTTATTTCCAAAAATTCGAGAAGATATCGGTTTCGTTGAGGTCGCCGTCGGATTGTCAGAAAATCAATCAACTGGATAAATATCTTAGTCTTGCCTTGGCTGGCTTTACGCACGCGACGGACGAGATTTGCTAGCCCATCAACATAGGAATTATTTCCAATGCGAAGGAGTGGTCCGCTTGGTATATCCCTAATCCCCGTAGCTTCGACTACTATTACTCCGGGTTTTCCTGAGGCAAATCGCTCGTACCAATCCAGAACATCTTCACTAACATATCCTGACTCAGTTGATCTCCAGGGCACCATGGCAGGGACCCAAGTTCGTGAAGTTAGGCTCATTGACTGAAATTTTAAAGGCGAAAACAAGAGTGAGGAAGTGGCTTCCGATGCGTTTGGCCACTCTGACTCAAGGGACTTATATCTTATTCTTTCAGGCGGTTTCCACATTGTGGGTGCTCAGCTGTGCGCGCGGTTAAAACTTCGAAAGTATTGTCTCATGGAAGTACTGCATGACCGAAATGCCCATACAACGAGTTTAACAGCCTCTTTGCTCATTCAATCATGCTACAATCATATTACGAATTCGGAGGTCTAAAGAGACCATATCCAGGATTATAAATGTAATCAAGAAGAAGCGCTAAATTGCTTTAGTATAGGCAGCGGCA
>NZJL01000040.1 GCA_002692165.1 Porticoccaceae bacterium | reverse complement strand
ATACCGAAAAACGCAGATATTAAAGTGGTGGGAGTAGGTGGAGGTGGGGGTAATGCCGTTCGCCATATGATGCAAAGTAGTATCGATGGTGTTGATTTTATTTGCGCCAATACCGATGCTCAATCGCTTGGCGGGCTAGAGGACGCAACCATTTTACAAATCGGAGAAACTCTTACAAAGGGCTTAGGGGCTGGTGCTAATCCTGAAGTTGGTCGACAGGCCGCTATAGAGGATAAAGATCGTATTTCTCAGGCTTTAGAGGGGGCAGATATGGTTTTCATAACTGCGGGNATGGGCGGCGGAACCGGAACCGGTGGTGCGCCAGTAATTGCTGAGGTGGCGAAGCAGATGGGAATTCTTACCGTCGGAGTGGTTACGAGGCCTTTCTCATTTGAGGGGGCAAAACGCATGGCCGTAGCTGACGAGGGCATTTCTCAATTGAAAGATCATGTGGATTCTCTAATTATCGTACCAAACGAAAGGTTGTTGCAAGTGCTTGGAAAAGATATGACAGTTCTGGGCGCGTTTGAAAGGGCAAATGACGTGCTATACGGTGCTGTGCAAGGAATCACCGATTTGATCTTGCTAGATGGGCTGATTAACGTTGATTTTGCGGATGTTAGGACAGTAATGGCTGAAATGGGCATGGCTATGATGGGAACGGGTGAAGGAAGCGGCGCCGACAGGGCGATCGCGGCGGCAGAAGGTGCAATCAAATGCCCACTTCTTGAAGATGTCAATCTCCATGGTGCAAAGGGTATCCTNGTCAACATTACNAGTGGTTATGANCTAACCTTNGGCGAATTCGAGGAAGTNGGAAATACAATCAGAGCATTTTCTGATGACAACGCTACAATCATTGTGGGTAGTGTTTTTGATCCAGAAGCGTCNGATCAGTTGCGNGTTACCGTAGTTGCNACTGGTTTGGAATTTCCGACTNCTAAAACAGGGCCTCGNGGNATNGTTGCCCATGACTTTCAGCCAATAGGCGGCAGACCTGATTATGATAGTCTAGGTAACGAGCCTGCAGTTAAGCGCCGACCAGCGAGCACAAGGATGGGACAGTTAGCGCAGAAAGTGGATGCGACTGCAGACCCAGAGCACGACTTTCTAGACGTTCCTGCTTTTTTGAGGAAGCAGGNGGATTAGCACTCCTTATCACTGTCGAAATTAGCTGTAGATTGCCAGAGCCTTTTGCAGCAAACAGCTTGGCGACCGAAGTCATGTCTGATAGACTCCGGGGGTTTTTCTTTGGCTGAATTGTTGATGATTAAGCAACGAACGTTGAAAAATATGATTCGTGCATCGGGGGTTGGGCTCCATNCGGGCCAAAAAGTATACCTAGCTTTGCATCCTGCNGATAACGACACTGGCATTGTATTTCGTCGNACGGATTTAGATCCATTCGTTGAGATAGAAGCGCTTGCTGAAAATGTAGGTGAGACCCAACTTTCAACCACTTTAGTTAAGGGGGATGTCAAAGTTTCCACCGTTGAACACCTCTTGTCTGCGCTGGCAGGGCTTGGAGTTGACAATGTACGAATCGATGTATCTGCTCCAGAAATTCCGATAATGGATGGCAGTGCAGCACCTTTTGTTTTTTTGTTGCAGTGTGCTGGATTGCGTAAACAGGAATCAGCAAAAAAGTTCGTGCGGGTGACAAAGGACGTAACGTTCGAACAAGACGGAAAGCATGTCTCCTTTGCACCCTTTAATGGATTCAAATTAAACTTTAATATTGACTATGATCATCCGGTATTTAAGAGCCAAGCGACGAGTGCCAGTGTAAATTTTTCGACCGAAGTCTTTGTTAGAGACGTCAGTAGAGCACGAACTTTTGGCTTTATGCACGAATATGACTATTTGAAATCAATGGGCCTGGTCAGGGGAGGCAGTTTGAACAACGCAATTGTGGTTGATAAAGACGAGATATTAAATGAAGGCGGATTTAGGTACCACGACGAGTTTGTTAAGCATAAGATCTTGGACGCGATAGGTGATTTNTATCTTATTGGTAATGGCTTGATNTGCCAATTTGATGCATATAAATCTGGACATGGGTTAAANAATGCTTCTTTGCGGGAATTGATCGCAAGAAAAGATGCATGGGAGTATGTAACTTTTGAAAATAATCCTGAAGCTGTCCCCATTAAGTATAGTTTGTTAGACTAGTCTGACAAGAAAAGCGAAGGATAGTTTTTTGAGAATAATCTTGCTTTCAAGTANCTCGAGNAACAATCGCTCGGTNAATGTCAACGGTTGGATNANCGGNCTNTNNTTTTTTGTGTTTTTGATTTTATCTANNGGCTTNGGAACGATCTTTGGNTACAAANTNTCNGATCTTCATTGGCAATTAGTTTTTGAAAATACAGCTAATGAAATTCGAGAGCAAATAGAATTGCAAAGCGATAATGTTGCGGTCAGTCGTGAAAAAGTTGAACAAACCTTAGCGGCTATGACAATCAAATTAGCGCAGATGCGTTCTAGGTTAGTTAGGCTAGACGCGCTTGGCGAGCAATTAACACAGGTCGCCAATCTTAAGGATGGAGAATTTGACTTCTCCTCGTCGGCCGGNCTNGGNGGNCCGGAAAGGACNCTNCATTCTGANCTTTCCGATGCTNTATCCCCTCGAGAGGANATAGAGCTGATTTTTGCGTCCCTTGAGAATAGTCTTGGCGATAGAGAAGCACAGTTGTCTGTCCTGCAATCGATGATGTCTGATAATCGACTCAAAACAGAGAGTGTTGTTGCCGGAAGGCCTATTGTTAAGGGATGGTTGTCGTCTAACTACGGTATGCGCACAGATCCATTTCATGGTCGAAAGAGTTGGCACAATGGAGTAGATTTTGCTGGACGAGAGGGCTCGGATATTATTGCGGTCGCATCGGGTGTNGTGGTTTGGTCTGGGACCAAAAANGGTTATGGTAANATGATTGAAATTAACCACAGCGATGGCTATCTCACNCGATATGCGCATAATAGAGAAAATTTGGCCAAGGTTGGAGCGCTTGTTAAGAGAGGTGATGTAATTGCAAGCATGGGAAATACGGGCCGGTCAACTGGTCCGCATGTGCATTTCGAGGTTTATAAAGACGGGCGNACCGTTAATCCNGCAACCTACATCAGACGCACGGTTAACTAGAATCCTCAGTGTCAATCCTATCAAACGAAAATACCTAATTTCCATTAACTACTTTCTTCCGAATCATTTAAATGCTTTTTAATGTGCTAAAAAAACTTTTTGGAAGTAAAAATGCCCGTGAACTCCGCAGAATCAATAAAATTGTCGGAATTATCAACAGTCATGAGGGGGATCTCCAAGCTTTAAGCGACTCAGAGTTAACCGAAAAGACAGAAGACTTTCGGGCACGATATCGTGATGGAGAAAGCCTTGAGTATCTTTTACCCGAGGCTTTCGCGACAGTAAGGGAAGTTGCGTTGCGTGTGCTTGGGATGCGGCATTTCGATGTCCAGTTGATAGGGGGTATTGCGCTCCATGAGGGACGGATTGCCGAGATGCGCACAGGTGAGGGTAAAACACTGGTTGCCACTCTTGCAGCTTATTTAAACGCAATACCTGGTAAAGGCGTTCATGTTATTACAGTAAATGATTACCTAGCAAAGCGGGATGCTCAATGGATGGGACCTTTATACTCCGGCCTCGGTTTGTCATTAGGGGTAGTGCAATCCTTTCGAGCGCCTGACCAAGCTAATTCGTTTTTTGCTGATACCGGCAGCGGAAATAACCTTCAGTCATGCTCGAGGCAGCAAGCTTATAGTGCAGATATCACGTATGGAACTAACAATGAGTTCGGTTTTGATTATTTGCGAGACAATATGTGTTTGCGTCTAGAGGAAAAAACTCAACGCTCATCTCATTTTGCAATCGTGGATGAAGTTGACTCAATTTTAATCGATGAGGCACGCACCCCACTCATTATTTCTGGCGCTGCTCAAGACAGCTCAAAATTATATAAAACCATTAATGCGNTAATNCGAGATCTAANCATGGTTCGAGATTCGGAATCGGGGGACTTTGTAATTGACGAGAAGCTACGTCAAGTGGAACTGACAGAAGAAGGTCATTTGAATGTCGAGTCGGCATTAGTAAAAGCCAAATTGCTTAATAATGAGGAGAGTCTCTATCAAGCTTCGAATTTGGGACTGTTGCATCATGTCTCGTCAGCACTCCGNGCGCACTACTTATTNAATGCTGATGTTGAATATATNGTTCAAGATGGCCAGGTTGTATTAATCGATGAACATACTGGGAGAACGATGCCAGGGCGAAGATTATCTGAGGGNTTGCATCAGGCNATCGAAGCAAAAGAAGGTTTGGTAATTCAACAGGAAAGCCAAACGCTTGCTTCGACGACTTTCCAAAACTACTTCAGGCTATATGATAAGTTGGCTGGAATGACAGGTACTGCAGACACCGAGGCTTTTGAATTTAAGCAAATTTATGGTCTGGATGTTGTTGTCATACCGACTAACGTTGCAGTTAACAGAACGGACCTGAATGATTTGATATTCCTTACGCAAAAAGAAAAGTTTGAGGCGGTTATTAATGATATCAGAAGCACGGTCAGCAAAGGAGCACCGGTGCTAGTTGGTACCGCTTCTGTAGAGACATCAGAGTTATTGTCTGAAATGCTTCGAAAAGAGGGTATCAAGCACAATGTTTTAAATGCTAAACAGCACGAGCAAGAAGCTAGCATCATTGTTAATGCGGGGCGCTCAGGTTCGGTGACCATAGCAACCAATATGGCTGGCCGTGGGACTGACATCGTTTTGGGTGGCAACTTAGAGGTTGAATTGAAGGCCTTAAAAGATGAATCGCACGACGGCATAAAAGCCTGTCGTGAAGCATGGGCAGAGCGTCAACGAGCAGTCATTGCAGCAGGGGGATTGCACATTATAGCCACTGAGCGTCATGAGTCTCGTCGTATCGATAATCAACTGCGAGGGCGGTGTGGTCGGCAGGGAGATCCGGGGGTGTCCCGATTTTACTTGTCACTCGAGGATCCATTAATGCGTCTGTTTGCCTCTGACCGAGCCAAGAATATGATGCGGTCCATGGGCATGGAATACGGAGAAGCAATAGAGCATCGAATGGTTACAAATGCAATAGTCAAGGCACAGCGAAAAGTTGAAGGTCGTAACTTTGATATACGTAAGCATTTGCTTGAATATGACGATGTGGCGAATGATCAGCGACAAGTTATATACCAACAACGCAATGACCTTCTGAGCGATGCCAATATATCGGAAATTATTACTCAGATACGGGGTGATGTTGTAAATAGCATGATCGATGAACATATTATGCCCGGAAGCTTGGATGAACAATGGGATGTAGAGGGTTTAGAACGTAAATTTGCAGCAGATTTTGATGTCCAGATAGCGGTGAACCAATGGTTAAGCGAGGATAAGCGACTGGGCGAAGCTGGAGTGAGGGAACGCATTTTGGATTTGGTGCAGCAAATATACGAAACGCGGCATCATCACGTTGGAGAGTATTTGCAGGATGTCGAGAGGCAAATAATGCTTCATGTCCTTGATAATTTATGGAAGGAACATTTATCTAATATGGATCAGTTGCGTCAGGGGATCGGTTTGCGTGCATATGCTCAAAAAAATCCAAAACAAGAGTACAAACGCGAGTCATTTAGTCTTTTTGAAGAGCTTCTTGACAATGTAAAATATGACACTATTCGTTTTCTCAACAACGTACAGATATCATCTCAGGATGATCTGTCAAAGCTAGAAAATAAGCGTCGAGATGAACAGAGTAATCGAGCTTACTCTCATGCCAGAATCGAGCTAAATGAGGAGGACCGGAACGAAAAAAGTCAACTCACCAGCGAAAAAAATGAACCCATTAAAAGGCAAGGTGTTAAGGTAGGTCGAAATGAACCTTGCTCATGTGGGTCAGGAAAAAAATTCAAGCATTGCTGTGGCAAGATTTTGTAGTTGATGACCCCAACACGGCAAGATGAAGAGGCATTTTCAAGTGAGTAAGTCGAACTCGGGACGGTACAGTGGCTACCGGATTTGATTCTTTTCCCAGGATTTATCCAGTGTCAGGGTTCATGCTGGGCACTGCGTCTGCAGGTATTAAAGAGATTTCCCGCGAAGACTTAGTTGTCATGGAAATAGCAAAAGATTCAGCTGTGGCAGCCTTATTTACTAAGAATGCCTTCTGCGCAGCCCCTATTGAAGTTGCAAAACGCTCTTTGAAACGTCACGCGCCCAGATATTTGGTAGTGAATACCGGCAATGCCAACGCGGGCACAGGCGCCCGAGGAATCCAAGATGCGCAGCAAATTTGCTTCAAGATAGGTGAGTTGACCGAGGTTAAGCCAAGCAAAATTCTCCCATTCTCAACGGGCGTGATTGGCGAGTATCTGCCAACAAATCTGATTATAGATGCGCTCCCAAGGGCGATTAAAGCTCTAGATGAGAATGGTTGGGAAGCCGCGGCATGGGCAATTCTGACCACAGATACCAGGCCAAAAGCGTCTAGCAGAAGATTTACTATACCCTCATATCGGGTTGGTAGTGTGCAAGGTAACAACTTTCCTGAGGTCCAGATAACGCTGACGGGAATCGCAAAAGGGTCCGGCATGATAAGGCCTGATATGGCCACGATGCTGTCGTTTATCGCCACAGATGCCAGCATTGATAACGAGTTGTTACACAGGGCACTGACTTTGGCGGCAAATAAGAGCTTTAACAGGATTACTGTAGATGGTGACACTTCGACGAACGATGCCCTTGTGCTGGTGGCTACTGGTCAGTCTGGAATCACAGTAGATGAAAGGAATTTCGGTCATTTTCAAACGGAACTCGAATCAGTTTGTGTTGAACTTGCCCAAGCGTGCATAAGAGATGCGGAGGGCGCAGAAAAATTTGTAGGCATAATTGTGTTAAACGCTCTAAATGCTGATGAAGCCCTAGAGGTGGGATATACAGTGGCTGAGTCGCCGCTGGTCAAGACGGCGCTGGGTGCTTCGGATGCGAATTGGGGAAGAGTTTTGGCTGCGATTGGGCGAGCTCAGATTGCTAATCTGGACATCAAGAAAGTTGACATACGCATAAACGGAATATTAGTCGTGAGTCAAGGCCAAAGGTCGGCAGACTATTCTGAAGAGGCGGGCTCGATGGCAATGCAATCAGAGGATATTGAGATCCAAATTCTTCTCGGCAGAGGAGTTGCTTCTGGAACAGTTTGGACAACCGACCTGGGGCATGAGTATATTCGGATTAACGCCGACTATAGGACGTGAGAGAGGAAAGAACTTTGAGGCAGACTGTATGACCATCCGATTGCATGTTGTGGTTGGGATTTTGAGGGACAATGAAGGCAGAATTTTTATCACCCTACGTGACAAAAGTAAACATAAAGGAGGGCTGTGGGAGTTTCCGGGTGGAAAAGTTGAAGAAGGAGAAGATTCCCATGAAGCAATCCGTAGAGAACTGCGTGAGGAAATCTCTATTGAGGCGGTTGAAATTCAGCATTACATGGATATTTTTCATGATTATGAAGATTTGAACGTATATTTGGAAGTATTCAGTGTAACTAAATATCACGGGCGAGCCGAGGCCTCCGAGGGTCAAGCCCAAGCTTGGGTCTCAATCGATACAGCCATGCGTTCAGATCCAGAGTTTCGTTTGCCCGAGGCTAATTATCCAATTCTGCAAAAACTCGTTACCGATGCAGCCCATGTGGATTCTGATTGAGACCTTTGTCAATTATTGTCGCTAGTTTTGGGTTTCGTGCTGACGAGTTTGTTAGCCCCTGCCACTAAAAGTGCAAAACGTCTTGGGTGCAAAGCGCACCAGTGTCTGAGTAGTTGTTTAGATTCGCCAGTTGATGCTGCCAGTTGGTCGAAGTTCTGGAAACCCAGTTTGTTTAGCTCAATCGCTACTGAGGCGTCCTCATAGAAAGATGCAGTAGGCTCCATTTGCCGCAATGAGATACTCTTGCGATGATACCCTTGATTTGTATAGTTGCAGTCACTGCACTGATCACAATTATTGCAAAAGCTGCAGTTGGAGCAAGTATCGCAGCCTAAGCAAGTTATACAATCGATGCAGGCGCTGCAATTATTACAATCATAACAACTGACCGAATCAGCGCAATCGATGCAATTATTACAATTATTGCTCATATCGCAGTTGATACAGTTGNANCAANNCTCACAATCCTGNCAATCGGCGCAGTTATAGCATTTATTGCAAAGATTGCAATTCTTGCATCCGAAGCAATCTATGCAATTACTGCTAAATGCGCAGCTTTTGCAGCCGAGGCAGTCCCAGCAACNCCGATTATTAAAGTTTTGAGCCTCATAATCTGGATAAGTCTTTGCAAAAGACACGCTCACGCCATTTTCGTCTTGATTAGCTCGAGAAAGAAATTCCTGTCGAGTGCTGTAAATCTGTGTACGCATTTTTATCTAGTGTTTGCTGTCCATTGAAAAATCTTTTTGCTCTCATCTGACTGGTGTCCTCTGGCACACTGAGGACCCGCTTATTACCCTTTTGTGCGCTCAATAAAATTGGAGTGCTCGGCAGTGCGCTTAACAACAAGTTTTTTTCGTTTTGTAGTTTTTTATTCCAAATAAGTGAATTGGGCAACTGATATTTTGGGTGGGTTTCGATAATTGTGAGAAAACCCGCTTTTTAATTAACACCATTGGCCAATTTTAGGAAAGTTTCATGAAAAGTCGCCACTCTCGCGGGAATTGACGACTTCGGCAATGTGTTATCAAAAATATGCGTAGCGCGATGTAATTTTTCGCCGCGTTTCATTTGGGTTTCCATTATCGACTGGATATTCTCTAAACTCTGGTCGTCCCGTTCGGAGGCTCTCTTCAATTGAAGCTCCTCAGGTAAGTCCACTAGAAGAAATGTGTCAACTAATTTGTGTTGGTGCGTTTCCATCAGAAGGGGCGATTCAAGCATCACATAAGCGCTCCTCGCGAGACGTATTTGGTCAACAATCCATTCTGCTATGAGTGGATGAAGCAGGTTTTCTAGCCAGGCTTTTTCTTTCGGTTGAGAAAATATGATCGTTCGCATGGCGGAGCGATTTAATGCCCCATCCTCCTTGATTATTTTTTCACCAAAGCGGTCAGCAATGAACTTAAGGGCAGGCATGCCGGGTTCTACAATTTTTCTTGATGCAATGTCCGCGTCCACCACCTCGATCCCCAAGTCTATAAACGCCCTGGCTACTGTGCTCTTGCCGGTGCCAATACCGCCTGTCAATCCAACAATGTATGGTTTTGATGACAACTCTATAGACTCTATCGAATTTTTTTCTGTTAGGTAAAACTGATTATAACCTCAAAAGTTAGATAATCTTAAATATACCTCAATCGCATTCTGTCCTAGATAAAAAACGAGATAACCAGCTATCGCCAGATAGGGTCCAAAAGCAATTGTTTCGCCTCTATCTAGTCGTTTTGAAATAATTCCAATCACTCCGGCAAAGAGAGCCATAGAGCTCGCCATTAATAAGACTAGTGGCAACATTTGCCATCCAAGCCAAGCACCCAGAGCGGCAAGAAATTTGAAGTCGCCATAACCCATCCCCTCTTTGCCAGTAACTAATTTGAAAGTCCAAAATAGTGACCAAAGTATTAGGTATCCAAAGATAGCCCCTATGACTGAAGCTTCAAGAGATGCAAAAGTTCCTTCAATATTTATAATTAGGCCTAGCCATAGCAGCGGCAGAGTGATCTCATCAGGCAATAATTTTTCTCGCAGGTCAATGAACCCAAGGACAATTAGGCAGTATGAGAAGATCATGGCACCAGCTGCTGGAAAGGTTAATCCAAAATTCAATAATGCGATCGTGGTAGCGATGGCACCAAGTGTTTCAACGACGGGGTATTGCGGTGAAATAATTGCGGCGCAATGGGCGCATCGGCCCCTCAAGGCGACGAAACTCAGAATTGGAATATTCTGTACAAATGAAAGGTTAGCTTTACAGCTAAAGCAATGAGACCTTGGGAAAATGATATTTGGTGACTTTCTTATATCGCCCTGATTCTCAATATCAAGATAATCTCGGCACTCCTTTTGCCATTGGAAGTATAATTGACTGGGGAATCTCATTATCACCACGTTTAGGAAGCTGCCTAGGGTTAAGCCCAGCATCACACCGAGCAATGTCAATATATTTGATGGTAGATCCATGGTATAAGTTACTCTAATCTATTTTTGCGCTCGACTTGACTCGGTTTTTCCTGTTCCGAGGGCACTTATCAAACCATCGGTTCACACTGTTGTCATGTTCAATTGATTTGCCCTAGCGCTCTATCACTCAAGGAATCGCATCGATAAATCTATTGCTTCTATGTGTTTTGTCAGGCTGCCGGAAGATATAAAATCTACCGGCAAGGTTTTATACCTAGCAAGCCATTCATCAGTCACCCCTCCTGATACCTCAATTTTGGTGCTGCCCTTGTCGATTTTATCCAGCTGCAGAATGTCTTCGTAAGAAAAGTTATCAAGCATTATTACATCTGCCCCTGACTCGAGTGCCTCGTTAAGCTGCGCACTGTTCTCGACCTCCACCTCCAGTACTTTGTCGTTGTCGATATCCCTAGCTGATCGAATTGCCTGCGCAATTCCACCGCAAGCAAGTATATGATTTTCTTTGATAAGAAATGAGTCATAAAGCCCCATCCGATGATTAAAGCAACCACCAATGCGAACTGCATATTTCTGCGCTTTCCGCAGTCCAGGGATAGTTTTCCGGGTATCCAATAAGCGGATTCCAGAATCAATGATTTTTTCCGAGTATCGCCGCGCACACGTAGCTGTTCCCGACAATGTTTGCAAAAAGTTGAGGGCGGTCCTCTCCCCAGTTAGCAGTGCTCGAGCACTTCCGGATAGCTCAGCAATAACATCGCCGTCCATAACCTCTTGACCTTCGGCAACAAACCACTCTGTTTTTACGTGCCCTTTCAATTGATTAAAGACTTCTTCTGCCCATGGGATGCCACATATAACTGCCCGTTGCAAAGCAGTAATCTGGGCCGTCGCGACCTTTTCGGGGGGGATAAGGGACGCAGTAATGTCTCCATCTCCAACATCTTCTTGAAGNGCNCGAGATACNCACTCCCCTANATCNAGNGCGGTCNACCGTGGCATTTTGATCTCCGTCATTTCTATTCCTTATTGGAGTATTTAAATAATATTGAAAAGCCATTCAGGTTTTGTAAGCGGCGTTTTGAGTTGGTTTACCATAATTCTAGCAGTATTGACTGTTATTATGGATGGAGTAAAGACATGATTATTGGACTCTTTGACAGTATCATGATCGGAATTGCAATTTCTAGGGAGTTTTGAGGCATACAAGTATGCGTTTGGATTGTTGAATTTCTTTAAATGCACCCCTAACTCAATTGAGAGGCAACTGTACAGGGGGCAGTGATTTATTTTTTATTCTAGAGATTAGACGGTGATTTGATATGAATGAGGGACTTGAAAATGGCTGGTTGGACGTTCATCGCCGAGTAGAATCACCAAATTACGATTACCGGCCTGATAGCGCGCAAGTAAGTCTTTTAGTTATCCACAATATAAGCCTGCCACCAAATGAGTTTGAAGAAAACTATGTGGATGATTTTTTTACAAACTGTCTAAATCCCTCTCGTCATCCTTTCTTCGAAGAGATCGCTCATCTCCGAGTCTCTGCTCATTTATATATAGATCGAAAAGGGACAGTTACCCAATACGTGCCGCTCTATCTAAGGGCTTGGCATGCTGGGGAGTCACGCTTTGACAATAGATCCTGTTGTAATGATTTCTCTGTAGGAATTGAACTTCAAGGCGCTGATCATATACCTTATACGGAGGAACAGTATTCACAATTGGTGCCTTTAACACTGCGACTGCAAACAATCTTTCCCCTGATCACCTTGGATCGGATTGTCGGTCACAGCGATATTTCTCCTGACCGAAAAACAGACCCCGGAAATTCGTTTGACTGGCAAAGGTATTTAACCCTGATAACCTGCGGAGCTGGAGAGGGCTTAGGCGATTTCTAGGATTTTATTTCGCATAAAATGCACGATTAAGATGATAGTAGGCAATCCTATGCAAGCTGCATAAACAAAAAATATTTGGTAGCCTACCGCATCAACAACCATTCCCGAGAAGCCGCCCGCAAATTTTCCAGGCAACGTCATAATCGAACTGAATAAAGCATATTGGGTTGCTGTGTAGTTTTGGTTTACCAAGTGCGATAGGAAAGCGATAAAAACAACATTCGACATCCCCCCGGCTAGATTGTCTGCGCCTATTACTATTGCTAGCCAATTAAGATCTGGACCCATAATTGCTAGTAGAGAGAATAATAAATTCGTGATCACAACCAAGATCGCTGTTATTAAAAGTGGGTTCATTATGCCCATCTTAACGACTAAAACACCCCCCAAAGCTGAACCAAGAATTGTCATCAAAAATCCAAAAACCTTTGCTATGCTAGCGATTTGTGTCTTGGTGAAACCTAGGTCGAGATAAAAAGGATTAGCCATTACACCCATAGTGATATCACTAATACGAAACACACCTATAAAAAGAAGAAGAATGGCTGCACGTCCTTTATATTCCATAAAAAAAGAGAAAAATGGGGCATACGCCATCACCATCGCTCGATATAACTTAGAAGTTACAATATCTA
>NZJL01000039.1 GCA_002692165.1 Porticoccaceae bacterium | reverse complement strand
TGCAGAATGTCCCGAAACCGATTCATGGCTTCATCCGTTACGCGTCGGAACTCCGTCCCTGGGAAAGGGTTAAATGGAATAAGATTAATTTTGCAAGGGAGCTCTCGTAACACCTTCGCTAGTTCCAGCGCTTGGCTGGCTCTATCATTAACCTGATCCATCAACGTATACTCAACAGTCACCTTTCGCCGGCTGTCTGGCATTTTACTCAGGTACCGACGAGCACCATCAATAAATTCATTTATTGAGTATTTGCGGTTAAGCGGGACTAACTGGTTACGTAATTCGTCGTTNGGAGCATGCANAGAAATTGCCAAGGAGACGTCNANCACATCTCCTAATTTATCTAGGGCNGGCAGCACGCCAGCCGTGCTNAGCGTNACTCGGCGCTTTGAAAGACAATAAGCATGGTCATCCAACATGATACTCATTGCCTCTACCACGTTGTCAAAATTCATCAGGGGCTCCCCCATCCCCATCATTACGACGTTAGTAATTCTGCGTGATGCGGTCGATGAAAACTGACTAAACGAATCGGCTGCTATCCAAAGCTGACCAATAATCTCAGACGCAGTAAGATCCCTATTGAATCCTTGTTTTCCTGTTGCGCAAAAAGAACAGTCCAACGCACAACCAATCTGAGATGAAACGCACAAGGTTCCCCGATTACCCTCGGGGATAAAGACCATCTCAATGCAACTGTCCTCTTCTACTTGCACCAACCATTTGCGGGTCCCATCCTCAGAGGTTTCACAGTTAACTACTTTGGGCACACGGATTTCCATGCCTTCCGTTAACTTACTACGAAGAACCTTAGACAAATTCGTCATCTTTTCAAAGTCACAAACACCTAATTGATGAATCCACTTGAGGATTTGGGTGGCACGAAACCTTTTCTCGCCGAGCTTTTCCAAAAGATCTGCAAGGCTAGAGGATGACATTCCCATCAGATTGATTTTACCAGTTTCCCTTACGGCAACCTCAGAGGATGGAAGCACTTTTTCCTCCATGGTTATCAATCGCAAATTTCGTCATCAGAAAAAAAGTAAGCTATCTCCCTCAACGCTGATTTGGGCGAATCAGATCCATGAACCGCATTAGCTTCAATTGACTCCGCGAAGTCTGCTCGGATAGTTCCGGTCTCAGCTTTCTCCGGATCAGTCGCACCCATCAGTTCACGATTAACCGATATTGCATTTTCGCCAGCAAGCGCCAAGACAAATATCGGGCCTGACGTCATGAAAGCAACCAAGTCATTAAAAAAGGGGCGTTCCCTATGTTCAGCGTAAAAGCCTTCTGCTTTTTCACGATTTAGTTGCTGCATTCTGCAGGCAACAATCATCAATCCTGCCGACTCGAATCTTTCTAAAATCTGGCCTACGACATTTTTTTTCACCGCGTTAGGCTTTATAATNGACAGTGTTATCTCATTTGCCATAAAGAAATCTCCCAAGTAATACATCATTGTCATGTAAAGCGGCGGAGTCTAACCATTAATGTTTATCCCTACAACCGGTTTAATCTTTTTGCCCACTATTCGATTACTCCTCTGTCACCAACTGATCGATCATTGCTTTACATTCGATATTTTCGTCCAAGGTTGTTGTTAGAGAAAGAATTCTGACCCGACACATTACCTTATGGTTTAATCAACACTGAGTATTGCCGTTTCGGGCAACGCAAGTATTCAAAAACAGGCGGCAGCTGATCCAAACACACCATGTCGGTCACTGTTGGAGACAGATCGATCTCGTGATTAAGCAACGCGCTCATAGACCTGACAAAATCAGCTTTGTCCTAACCTAACACGCATTAAATACATTACTCCTTAAGAATTTCCCCTAAAAGTTTAATGCTATCGGGTTTCTCACATCCTTATTTGCGTCGATACTGCAGGAAAAATCAAAATCACGAGCGATCGACAATCTTGCCGATATGCGCTCGTCTAGTAGAACTGTCCACGCGTCAAATCGACGAGACCAGAGAGCGCACGCTTATCCGATAGAATCACCCCCTGTCACCAAAACCTTCTTGCCAGCAATACTTTCGCGTTTTTAACTGAATTCGCCATCGCGAACGGCGCTTCCAAGGTCAGCGATTCGACCACGGAATTCATGCCCCAACATTGTATCAGGGGGAATCATAAACGGACCTTCACATGTTGCGTGAATATCTGTACCGCAAATTCCACAATATGAGACTTACATAAAAATTTCGTAAGCTACGATCTCAGGTATCAGTGTATCTAATCCCCTTCATGGCGTGCCTGACCTCGAAAAAACTGCTGTTCTTCATGTACTTCGTCAGATACTACCATCGATTTTCATACTACACCTGGTGTTTTAAACTTTAAAAGTTTGATGCCATCTCACCAATGTCTTGGAGCCAAAAAGCTCCTATCTTTTATAACTTAATTATAAAAAATGATACCAGTGATTAGTTTTGTTTAATTGCCATTTAACGGTACAATTTTTGTTGGCCAATTTGCGCTTTTTTTAGGCTAAACACGCTCTCGTAAAGGGTAATGATATGTTTGATTTTGCACCCATTCTATCCCAAGCACTTCTCAGAAAAGGCGGAGAGCGAGGACTGGAGCCTTGGATTAAAGAGCCTCCCAGTGCTCACAAATTCAAACACACACCAAATGATCGTGTCTTGGCCACGATGACCAAATGTGTTTTTCAAGCAGGCTTCGTCTGGCGGGTCATTGAAAACAAGTGGCCGGCATTCGAGAAAACATTTTTCAATTTTGATCCTCAAAGTCTGATATTGCTAAGTCCAGAACAACTGGACCGGATTTCGTCTGATAATAGGATAGTCCGAAATCGTCAGAAGGTCATGAGTGTTCCTCAGAATGCGGCCTACATTGCAGACGTAAGTGCAGAGCATAAGAGCTTTGCAAATTTTGCTGCTCAATGGCCGGAAAATGATTTTATTGGGTTATGCAGGCATATGAAAAAGTTTGGCTGCAGATTAGGAGGCCTTAGTGGGCCTCGGATTCTCAGAAAAATCGGAAAAGACAGCTTTATACTTACCAAAGACGTGGTAACAGCCCTCAAAGCAGCTGGCCTTGAAATTGCTGATGCACCAACAAGCAGATCAGATTTAATAAAAGTACAAAATTCTTTCAACCACTGGCGCGAGCAAACTGGTTATTCTTTGACACGGCTTAGCAAAATATGCGCTTGTTCCATCGGAAAAAATTTTACCGAGCCAGTTTAGAATGTATAGCCCAATTACAACTTAAAGGTACATTATGACCATTCGAAAAGGAGGCTGCTTATGCGGCCAAGTAAAATACTTTTTTCACGCCGACAAAGTCGATGCCGTTAGCTGTTACTGTCGAGATTGCCAGCGCGCTACTGGCAGCCCATTGACGACGGTTGTGGCAGTCTCCGCTGATCATTTGAATGTCGAGGGGCCTACAAACACTTACAGCAATAAAAGTGCTAGTGATAGAAATGTCACGCGTCACTTCTGTCCAAATTGCGGTTCACAATTATTTACCGAGGCCGAGATGGTGCCAGGCGTAAAATTTGTCAAGTGTTCCACCCTAGATCATCCATCAGAAGCAGTGACATCTGCAAACTTCTGGCTGTCATCTGCTGCTAGATGGGCACCGATTGACGAGAAGATTGCGTGTTTCGATGAGAATCCTGACGGTTAATGTTTGGACGAGACAATCAATCTTTCTCTTCCAGCCATGCCATTTGTATTGCTTCAAGAATTTTTTCGCCGCATCGGTCAGCATCATCATTGAAATTCTCAAGTTCAAGAACCCATTGTCGCAAATCTACAAAATTCACGTACCTTGGATCAATTTTAGGGTGATTGTCACATAATTCAATGGCAATATCATTGATATCGGTCCAAATCATTCTCTGTTCTCTCCTATCTTCATCAATGACGTTCAGATACCATATTAATCGTGTATTTCGGAATCTCAACTACGAGATCTTCATCATCTAGAACAACCTGACAGCTTAGTCGAGAGTCGGGATCAACACCCCACGCTTTGTCGAGATAATCATCTTCCAGTTCCTCGGGTTCCGAGAGGCTATCGTAACCCTCACGAACGTGAACATGACAGGTAGTGCAAGCACATGACATCTCACAGGCGTGCTCTATGTGCAATCCGCAGCGCAATGCCGCTTCACACACTGTCTCGCCCTTGTTACCCTCAACCACTGCACCCTCAGGACAGATATCATGGTGTGGCATAAAAACAACTTTCGGCATCTTCTATATCACTCCATTTCGTCGATATCTTGACCCACTAGGGCAGACTTGATGCTTCTATTCATCCGACGGACTGCAAAAAATTCACTTGCTTCGCCTAAATCATTAATTTTTTTTGCAAGAACCCGATGATCGGTGCAACCCCCACGCAATTCCTTTAATTCAAGCATTATTGCTCGAAGTTTTTCAACCTCAGAGGTTTCCAATAGGTCAGAGTCATGCCTTAGCGCTGAACTCAAATCTTCTAAAATTCGATCTGCATCTACCTGTTGCTCTCTCAATGCGCGAGCAGCTACATCTGAACGGATGTGTTTATGTGAGTCTTTTAACATTTCCAAAACGTCTGTGTCGGCTAGACCATAGGAGGGCTTAACCTCGATACGTGCCTCTACCGAACTTATCATCTCTCTGGCACTAACGCCTAAAAGACCATCAGCATCAACTTCATAGGTTACTCGAATTTTGGCAGACCCGGCAGACATGGATGGAATATTTTTTAGCGTAAAACGGGCTAGTGACCTACAGTCCGCCGAGAGCTCTCTCTCACCCTGCATTACATGTATGACCATTGCTGTTTGACCGTCTTTAAAAGTGGTAAAGTCTTGGGCGCGCGATACGGGAATGGTTGCATTTCTGTAAATGATTTTTTCCACTAATCCTCCCATGGTCTCTACGCCCAGAGAAAGAGGCAGCACATCNAGCAAAAGCAAGTCATCAACGGACTGATTCCCTACCAGAATGTCGGCCTGCAAGGCTGCTCCTAGCGCAACCACATGATCTGGATCTATTTGAGAATGTGCTTGCTGACCAAAAAACTCGGAGACTTGAACTTGGACGATAGGCATTTTCGTGGAGCCACCAACCAACACAACATCATCAACCTGCCCCGCTTTAATCCCTGCATCACGCAGAGTTCGCTTACATGTCCTAAGTGTCTTTTGTATCAAAGGCCTAATCAGCCCTCCCATGGCTTTACGGGTTAATTGCCCAGTAACACCAAACAGAGAAATACTTGTACTGTCAGATTGGGTCAGGGCTTCCTTTGCATCACAAGCTACCTCCGCTAGTTCGCGCAGCTGATGCGGATCTAGCGTATCATCGAATCCTAGCTCTTGAAGAATCCAGTCCGCAATTATAAGATCAAAGTCATCACCGCCCAAAGCAGTGTCGCCGCCGGTGGCAAGCACCTCAAACACGTTCTGAGATAGCTTCAAGATAGAAATATCGAAGGTNCCNCCTCCGAGATCATAGACTGCAATTATCCCCTCATCGGTTTTCTCTAAACCATATGCAATAGCGGCCGCGGTGGGCTCGTTGAGAAGTCGCAGAACCTTGATACCCGCTAAAGACGCTGCGTCTTTGGTTGCTTGACGCTGCGCATCATCAAAATAAGCTGGCACAGTAATCACAGCGCCATCTAGCGGACTCCCCAATGCCTTCTCAGCACGCAATACCATAGTATTAAGAATCTCTGCTGAGACCTGCATTGGGCTTATCAAGCCAACGCGTGTTTTCATTAACGGTATATCACCATCATTTTTGTCGAAATCGTAGGGAAATTGCACTCTGAGATTGTCAAGATCCTTCATATCGCGACCAAGCATGCGCTTCGTAGAGATCATGGTATTTAGGGGATCAAGAACTGATTTTTGGCGAGCAGACTCTCCTGTGCAGACAACACCATCCCGCCCATAGTTGACTACTGAGGGGACTAAAGTCTTGCCTTCCTCATCGCCTAGAACCCGCGGGATGCCACTGCGCAAAGCGGCTACGAGTGAGTTCGTTGTTCCCAAATCAATACCCACAGCTTGTCTGCGTTTGTGCGGTTCAGTCGTCTGCCCTGGTTCAGATATTTGTAGTAACGCCACTTATCAACCTAAAAAAATGTTACCCCAGTAATTGNTCTTCAAGCGACTCCACTTGGAGTAGAAGCTTGATAAAAAATTGCATCTTTACCACGGCATTTATCGATTCACGGTAGTCCCGTGCCCTAAAACTCTCTTGAAAATTAAGCTGCAACTGCTCATATTGTTTCTGCAGTCGCTCCTCCAGATCGTTCAGAGCCTCAAATGGAGCTTCGAGTTCCTCAATGTCGGCAANCTCCTCGCGCAGANCAATCTGCTGTGTCAAAAATGCAATATCATTGGTAGTTCGATTTTCATTATCGGTCTCGACGCCTTGCAACTTCAATAAATATTGAGCTCGTTTAAGCGGAGAAAGGAGCGTTGCGTATGCATCATTTATTAGGGAGGCTGTCTGGGCGGCTAGCCTTCTCTCAACTTCTGCCTTTGTGACAAAGCGATCTGGGTGGAATTGTTTTTGAAGTCTCTTGTAACGGTCCTCTATTAATTCTTGGTCAATGTGCCAAGAAACTGGGACTGAAAATAAATCAAAGAAGGACTGCGCAGGGCTTAGTGCGGGCATAACTGTTTCCGTCTATACGTGAAAACTTTCTCCACAACCGCATTCATCCTGCACATTGGGGTTACGGAATTCAAACCCCTCAGTAAAATCAGCCTTCACATAATCTAGTTCTGTTCCGTCTAAGTAGATCATGCTCTTTGAATCAACAAGAAGCTTGAACTCTTTAAACTCAAACACCTGATCATCTAATGCGGCAGCATCGACGAATTCAAGAACGTAAGATAACCCTGAGCAGCCTGTTGTCCTCACGCCGAGACGGATCCCTATGCCTTTATTCCGGGTCGAGAGTGACTTTAGGACATGATCTTCCGCCGCTTGAGTCATAGTGATAGCCATAATACATTCAGCCCTTCTGCTGTTTGTCCTTCACATCGCGAATTGCGGCCTTTATGGCGTCTTCAGCCAAAACCGAACAATGAATCTTTACAGGCGGAAGAGCGAGTTCTTGCGCAATCTCGGTGTTTCTGATCTGCCCGGCTTCTTCAATATTTTTCCCTTTGACCCACTCTGTCAAGAGTGAACTCGAGGCGATAGCAGACCCACACCCGTAGGTCTTGAACTTAGCATCTTCAATCACACCATTGTCATTAACCTGGATTTGCAATCTCATAACGTCGCCGCACGCTGGTGCGCCAACCATACCAGTACCGACAAATTTTGAGTTATCGTCAAGTTTGCCAACGTTTCGTGGATTCTCATAATGGTCGATTACTTTTTCGCTATAGGCCATTTAAAACTCCCTAAATTAGTATTAATAAATGCTTAGTGCGCTGCCCACTCCACCTGATCCAAATCAACACCATCTTGAAACATATCCCACAACGGGGATAGCTCTCTCAGCTTGTAAACAGCGTGACGCACTTTGCTCACTGTATCATCAATATCTTTTTCCGTCGTGTACCTTCCAATACTAAACCTTATGGAACTGTGCGCGACTTCATCATTTAATCCAAGAGCCCTGAGAACGTAAGACGGTTCCAGGCTGGCCGAGGTGCAAGCCGACCCAGACGAGACTGCCAAGTCCCTTAGCGCCATAATCAAGGATTCCCCTTCAACAAAAGCGAAGCTGATATTAATTATACCCGGCACGCTTTGATTAGGCGAACCATTGAGGTAGATTTCTTCCATGTCCGAAACACCAGTCCACAGTCGATCGCGAAGCCGCGCAATCTTAGCTGATTCGGTCGGCAAAACGACGTTGGCGACTCGAAAAGCTTCTCCCATGCCGACGATCTGGTGGGTCGGAAGCGTCCCGGAACGCATTCCTCTCTCGTGCCCGCCTCCATGCATTTGAGCCTCGATGCGGACCCTTGGCTTCCGACGGACAAACAGCGCGCCGATACCTTTGGGGCCATAAATCTTGTGCGCCGATAACGACATCATATCAACATTCATGGTTTCAACATCGATCACCGTCTTGCCGGCGCTTTGGGCTGCATCAACGTGAAAAAATACCTTATTATCGCGGCAAATCTGTCCTATAGCAGCAATGTCATTCCTAGTGCCCAACTCATTATTGACATGCATTATCGACACAACAGTCGTCTCATCTCTGATCGCGCTCGACACCATTTCGGGCAAAATGAGACCTTGAGCATTTGGGTCCAGGTATGTGACCTCGAAGCCCTCCCGCTCAAGCTGTCTGCACGTGTCAAGAACAGCCTTGTGTTCGATATTTGACGTGATAATGTGCTTACCCTTGCGAGTATTGAAGTGCGCGCACCCCTTGATAGCGAGATTATTTGCCTCTGTGGCCCCCGAAGTCCACACAACTTCTCTCGGGTCAGCTCCAATGAGTTTTGCAACTTCCCCGCGGGCATCTTCGACAGCTGATTCAGCCTCCCAACCGAAAACATGTGACCGAGATGCTGGATTGCCAAATCGACCCGATGGAGTAAGAAACTGCATCATCTTGTCTGCCACCTCAGGATCGACTGGCGTAGTCGAGGCATAATCTAAATATATTGGTAGTCCCATAAATCTCATATTCCTTATTGAATAGCTGATTGCACATGTTGCAAAGCAAGTGTTTGTTTTAATTGTCGCTGGAAGATTGATTGAGTCTCATGTCTCGAACTCAAATCCGCCAGGGAGGTACTACTTAAAAACTTTTGAATTTCCCTACCCAACTCATCCCACAGCAGATGTGTCAAACAAATCTCGCCAGCATTACAGTTACCTTTGGCGCCGCATAATGTGGTGTCTAGTCCTTCGTCAACTGCGTCGATAATTTTAGCAATCGATATTGTGGAAGCAGCGGCTCCTAAATTGTATCCTCCTCCCGGCCCACGGACACTGACTACTAAACCAGCTTTCCTCAGTCGACCAAACAACTGTTCTAAGTAAGATAAAGAGATGGACTGCCGCTCCGCTATTGAGGCAAGTGGCACTGGTCTCTGGCTTGAGTCGAGACTTAAATCCAACATTGCGGTGACTGCATACCGACCTCGCGTGGTGATTCTCATGTAGACACTCAACGTACGTCAGCTTTTAGAAGAAGCACCACTATTCTGTAATACCGCAGTAATTTAGTCAAGTATTGCTGGCTTACTCACTAGTCTCATAACTTACGCTGAATGGCTGACAATAGACCACGTAAAATAGACACTTCCATCTCATCCATCCTAACTCTAGCAAACAGTCGCCGTATTCTGGTCATGAGTTGTTTTGGGTTTCGGGAATCATAAAACCCTATTCCGGTCATAGTTTCCTCTAAATGCTTATAAAATAGCTCTGTATTTTGTGACTTCGCAAACGGCATATCCCAAGTTTGAGGAGCAGAGAGCTTATCTCTATTCTGGGCTAAAGAAGCCATCTTAATTTCATATGTTAGGACTTGTACTGCAGCCGCCAAATTTAGCGAGCTGTAGTCTGGATTAGCAGGCACACATACATGGTAGTGACACTTTTGCAGATGCTCGTTGGACAATCCACGATCCTCGGAACCGAAAAGTAAAGCAATAGGCTGATGAACCGCCTCCATCCAAATTTTTTCCCCACACTCACGTGGGCTCAGCACTGGCCAAGGTATTCTTCGCTCGCGGGCACTTGAGCCAATCACCAAACCGCAATCTGCAATTGCTTCGTCGAGCGACTGAACCACCTTTGCCTCACTGAGTACGTCTTTTGCACCAGCAGCTCGCCAAACGGCCCTCGGAGCGGGAAATTCTTTAGGCTCAACCAAATACAGCTGCTCTATACTCATGTTTTTCATGGCCCTTGCAGCCGCTCCAATGTTGCCTGGATGGGCAGTGTTAACCAGAACAATACGAATATTTTTTTGACAAACTATCTGGGACACCGATGACCTCAATGAGTTGCATTAGCACAAAAATAATCTTCCAGAAGTTTAGCAGAATCAACGTTGTCTGGTACAATTATGCTTCGTAACTGCCCCAATTGGAAAACTATTCTGTGAGACCGATGTGCAACATTGCTCTGCGCGCCGCTCGTGAGGCTGGGGAGATGATCGTGAAAGCAGCCGATAATGTCGATGGAATTCAAGTCGATGAGAAAAGTAAATATGACTTCGTAACAGAGGTCGACCGTCGGTCGGAAGAACTTATCATAAACCAACTTAGCAGCGCCTTCCCGGAACATAGCTTTTATGGAGAAGAAACTGGCTTTAGGGGGAAACAGGATAGTCCTATTGAGTGGATCATCGACCCCTTAGATGGAACCACCAATTTTGTTCGAGGAATTCCCCATGTAGCAGTTTCCATAGCTTGCAGAATCGATGGTCGACTCGAACACGCTGTCGTACTGGAGCCATTCCAAAGAGAAGAGTTTACAGCCAGCAGAGGTGATGGAGCCATGTTAAATGGCCGCCGAATCAGGGTGTCTGGACGCATTTCAGCCAAAGGGGCTCTCTATGCAACCGGCATCCCTTTTAATAGCCCAGCCTTTGATGATATGGAAAACTACTTGAAATCAATGCGCGCGTTTGCAAATAACTCGTCAGGAATACGACGCTTAGGGGTCGCTTCTCTGGATTTGGCTTATGTTGCCTCAGGTCGCATTGACGCGTTTTGGGAGATGCATCTGAAAGCATGGGACATTGCTGCTGGTGCGCTGCTGGTGCGAGAGGCTGGGGGTATGGTTAGCGATTTTCAGGGCGGTGAAAATTTTTTAAACAGCGGACATATCGTCGCGTGTACACCAAAGCTTTTCAAAACGAGTTTAAAGGTTTTGGGTAGACATCTTGGCCATTTAAAATAGCGCGTCACCTGCTGGCCCAGGTCAACTCGTTAAAAACAATGCTTACCAAGATAGCAAACGCTCTATGGTCCAATACGCGCTCAACCCGCCCAGAAAATAGATCATTGCTTTGTCAAGCAAAATAAAGTTTGCAACAATCCATTTACTCCCTTTCGACAGAGTGAACGCAGCTAGCAAAATAAAACCAACAAAAAGCAACTGGCCAATCTCTACACCAAGGTTGAAAAAAAATAACGCGGGCAGTCTTAAATCATCAGGAAGGCCCAAATCCGCCAAGACGCCAGCAAACCCAAAGCCATGCAGCAAACCAAACAATCCTGCAGTCAATATTGGATATCGCCAGGTAAAACTTACATAGCCATGATAACGATTGCGATGAAGTTCCACAGCAAGCAGCAGTATACTGATTGCTATCAACGTTTCGACCACAAGGCTTGGCAAGCTTAAAAGATTCAAAGTAGCGAGACTCAATGTAAGAGAATGAGCGATAGTGAAACCAGTGACAGTATAAACAAGACGTCGGCCTGCTCCGGCGATCATAATTAGACACAACACGAAGGCAAGGTGGTCATAGCCTTCTAATATGTGTCGTATTCCTGCCGATATGTATTGGCTCACGAGCGCCCAGCCACTTACCTCGGTAAGCAAGGAAATCGAGAGTTTTTCTGGACTCGAGAAAATTTGCTTAATTTTTCCGTCGGTGGTTTTAAAGATAATCAGCGATGTCAGGGCCGGATTAATTCCCGGATAGGACAAGATAACTGACAAATCCTTCACATTTTCGCTACATTGGTAGCGAACACGCCCATTCAATCCGGCATTTGCTGCTCCTGCATTTTTATCTGCAAACGGCCTAGTGCACTCTGAACCTTGCAGTTCAATGGATGGTTGTTGCCCTTGAAGTAGCACTGGCGGAATCTTCCACTTAAGCAAATAATTTCCCGGCTCATGCTCAAAAACATCAATGAAGACAGGTCTGCCCTCATGACTCTGACAAACGACGGACCAAAACGTCGTGATAACAAAAAGCGTTCGTAATATCATTCGAGCTTTACTGTTACGCGATACTTTTCTACCAAATTTTTAATGGCCTCCCGCTTAACTTCACGAGACTCCTGGCGCTGGGCGTCAGTGACAACTGCGGCAATGACCTCGTCGAATTTAGGAATGAAGCTTTTTTTGAGCTTTTTGAGCAAGATCAGATGGTAACCATAATTGGAGCGAACCGGGCCTTGCCAAAGATCACTTGGATTCAAATCAAATATTTGGCTTTTGAAAGATTCTCCAAAGTGATTGGTAACTTCAATGTCAGACCGCTCTGCATAATTTCTGTTGTAAAGAAATCTTTCACCAAATTTCCCAGACTGTTCAAATGGAATCTCTGATTTATTCAGCTTGTTCTGGGTTTCGATTGCTAACCTTTTTGCAGTCGTTTCATCCCGTCCCTCATGAGCAACAAAAACATGAGTAAAAGTAATCTGAGCGGGCACTCGATAATCCTCTATGTTTGATTCATAAAAATGTAACAGCTCATTTTTGTCTGGGGGTGAGATTTCATCGAAGAAACCTTGAGCGATATATTCCATTTTTTGGATCAGACGACGACGGATGATCTCATCATTTTCATCCAGCCGCATGGCCATGGCTTCGCGAAACAGCACTTCGCCGCGAACATAATCGTGGATCAAACGATCCTTATCCGACTTGCTAAGGCTGGCAAGCAAACTCTTGGCATCCTCAGACTGAAAAGCTCTCGCTTGCATCTGAATAAAATATGACAATCTGGCCTCGTTAACCACGATTTCATAATCTGCATCCAAAGCTGCTGGAGGAAGAATCACTTTAGCTAACAAGTGAACTGCCAACCCTATGCCCATAAATTGGACAAGTGGCTCAGACATCATAGCTCTCATATTTAGATCATCCATTTCAATCATCGCTAAGCGAAAAATAAATTTCAAATGCATCGAACGCGGTAAATGGTCGACCTTTTATGCACTCAGAATGCGAATTAATTCGACTAAAACAGAATTGCAGGATAGCGTGCCAGTGCTAATAAGGCGAATACACACAAACTTTGCGCCCATCCATATATCTGCCATGTGTTTCTGAATTATAACCGGAATTTTAATGACGTCCCTCAATAGGCCGACATATAGTGGCACTATGATCCAGACTTGTGTGTAGAATAGTAAAAATCGACGACAAAAGCATCAGCTAGAAAAAACCAGATAGTTTAAAATAATCCGGGAGCTCAAACTATGGAAGAAAAAGACAATCAAAAAGCGATCGATATTCTCAACAGGATAATGGAAGCAGAACTAGCCGGAGTGGTACGTTACTCCCACTACTCACTAATGGTGTATGGTTTCAATCGCATTCCAATAGTCGACTGGATGAAAGCAAACGCCAGTGAAGGTCTTCTGCACGCTCATCGTGCTGGGGAACTTGTAACGATGATGGGTGGTCATCCCTCATTGAAAATAGGGCCTTTACTCGAGACCGAGAAACATGACATCGGCGACATCCTGAGAGAAAGTCTTGAACATGAAAAATCAGTGCTTCTTCTGTACAAGAAGCTCTTGAGTCTAGCAGTTTCAGCAGAAGATATTTTATTGGAAGAATACGCTCGAGAAATGATTACAGCCGAGACGCTGCACTCGGACGAGGTCAACAAAATGCTGCGTAGCCCGGGGGCGCTTGAAGTGTTTAAACCTTAACCGGCTATAAAAAAACATTGACTGGAAAACCTCAAGCTTGTGAGCGTGTTATGGCGCTATTTACTCGCTTCAATGAAGGCGCGTTCGATGACGTAGTGGCCCGCTCGCCCACTGCGGGACTCCCAAAAGCCCTTGCGATCGATAATGCCGCAGAATTCTTTGAGCATACTCGGACTGCCACAAACCATAAATCTATCATCACTTAGACTAGGGAAAGGTAAACTGAGATCAGTGAAGAGCTTTCCAGTTCGAAAGAGATCGGTGATGCGTCCGTTGTTCCGATAGGCTTCCCTTGTTACTGTAGGGTAATAAATTAACTGATGTTTAACCATATCCCCAATTAGCTCGTTCTCCGGCAAAACATTTTCTATGTAGTCAGCATAGGCCAATTCGGAGATGTGCCGTACTCCATGAGTGAGAACTACCTTCTCGAAACGATCGTAAATGTCTGGATCTTTTATTAGGCTGAGAAACGGCGCAATACCAGTTCCGGTACTTATCATGTAAAGAGTGCGGCCAGGCATCATATTGTCAGCCACGAGGGTCCCGGTTGACTTTCGACTCACTAAAATTTCGTCACCCACTTTCAACAGTTGCAGCTTGGACGTGAGAGGTCCATCCGGTACCTTGATGCTGTAAAATTCAAGCTCAGTCTCGTAATTGGCGCTAGCGAAACTGTATGCTCGCATTATCGGTCTGGATTCAGATGGAAGACCAATCATGGTGAAATGGCCGTTAGTGAACCTGAAGGACTGATCTCTGGTGGTTCGAAAGCTGAACAATGTATCGTTCCAATGGTGCACGCTGGTCACCTGCTCGGTCATCAACGCCGGCATATGCTTACCTCCAAGGCATATCTGGACTCTTTGCTGTCAGGACAACCGCTCTGAGACAGTTTCCTTTACTCCGTGTTTATCAAAATTGAGCTTGTAAAGAAGCCTATTCAATTTCAATCCACTTAAAGAGTGCCCTGGTCATTGAGCAATCTTTGCAAAGAATCATAAGTTTGAGGACCAACCAATCGATGTCGAAGCTCCCCCTTCGCGTCGATGATTAACGTTTCTGGGAGCACATCCGGCCTTTCCAGTCCCCAAAGGGTTCTTGGGTCGTCCAACAGATTGTTAAACTCGATGCCTAAATCTTGAATTTGCTGTGTTAGTTCAGTACCGCTAGTGCCATCAAAATTGACGCCCAACAGAGCATACTGATCTTTGTGCTCAGTTGCGAATCGATTGAGTTCAGGTATCTCGTGGCGGCAGGGTGAGCACCATATTGCCCAATAATTTATGACCGTCAATTGCCCTCGGGGCCCCCCAAATGTTGCAGTCCCTCCACCGTGAAGAGCAAAACGTTGGTCTGCATGACACCCCATGAGCAAAAGAATAAGTGGCAGTAGACTAAATTTCAATGACAAATTCCTTCGATGTGTTTTGAGTCTATAGTAACAATTACGCGCACTTATGTTTTGTTGGACCGCTAAATATGACAAAGACATTTCAATGCAGTTCGATCAATAATGGAAAACGTAAGTGCGCGTTATTTATTGCACGACGGTCACTGCGATGTAACATTGGATCTAATTTCTGGCGCGCATGGCAATCTAAAGAAATGAAGTTTCCAACCGGTTTCAATCCTAGCATTAGCGCGATTATAAAAATAACGTTCCTGACAGCAAATCAAAAGCACCCATAAACCGTTAGTCCCCACGGTCTCATTAATCGTGTATAGTGTAAAGTGTATGGTCCAGAGCCTCACATAGTATCGTAAATGTGTACACAATATATCACAATCCTCACTGTTCTAAGTCGAGAGCGGTGTCGGCNCTGCTTCGCGAGAATGATATTGAGCCAAATGTTGTTGAGTACATGAAGGAGCCCTTGGTCAAACTCCAGCTCTCAGGTTTGTTGCGGAAGCTTTGCCTTAATCCAAGAGAGTTGTTAAGAACCTCAGAGAGAGATTACAAGACTTTGGGACTTTCAAACGAAAACCTGAATGATGATTATCTGTTAGACACGATGATTCGTCATCCCAAGTTGATCGAGAGACCAATTGTTGTCAGAGGTGAAAAAGCAGTGATCGGCAGACCTGCTGAAGAGATTTTCAAATTAGTGAAATGAATAAGCCAAACATTCTTGTACTGTATTATAGCCAAAATGGACATGTGTTAAAACTAGCTCAACAACTCGCTATTGGTGTTGAGACTGCCGGTTTGGCGGCAGTTCTTCGAACTGTTCCTCGAGTATCAACGAACTGCGAATCGGTTGCGGCAGCGATACCTGAGAGTGGTCACCTCTTTTGCGGGAACGATGACTTAGTTAATTGTTCCGGATTATTGCTTGGCAGCCCAACACACTTTGGAAACATGGCCTCACCTCTCAAATATTTTTTGGATCAAACCTCGGAGCTTTGGTTAAGTGGCGCACTCATCGACAAACCCGCGGGCGTGTTTACGTCAACTTCGAGCATTCATGGCGGCCAAGAATCTACTCTCCTTACTATGATGCTGCCGCTCATGCACCATGGCATGGTGCTGGCGGGAGTGCCGTACTCAGAGAATGCTCTATCGCAAACTCGTTTGGGAGGCACTCCATATGGTGCTAGCCACTTAGAATCAGACGAACTGAGTCCGCAGGAAATAAGTATTTGCCGGACGCAAGGCAAGAGAATAGCAACCCTCGCCCTCAAGTTGCGCCACGTTCAAAATGGGTAAATCTCAATCACTGAAAATTTCAAGAGGCCTGACTTTGGCCAGTTATTTTAGCCTACTTGGAATCTTGACGCTCAATCCTTTCATTCAAGGTGCGCCTCTTGTGTTCTACGTTTGGCTAGCGCCGCTGATGATCTTTATCCCCGGAGTTCTTAACGGCCATGACCGTTCTCTGCTCTGGATGTGTTTCGTAGTATTGCTTTACTTCTACGTAGCAGTGGATAACATTGCCGGCCCATCGCCCGGAGTGTTAGACGTTGCCGAGCTTTTAACGACCGTTGTGCTTTTTTCGGCGTGTTCCTTTTGGCTGCGTTGCAAACAGAGCAATCGCTCATCAAGCGACGAAGGTTAGAAGGAGGGGAACATGTCAAAGGAGAAAAGCTTGTGGCAAAAATTTTTGGGCGGCATCAAACTGGTAACAAACTCGNTAAGGATACTGACGAATCTGATATTTTTATCACTCTTTGTGATTGCCATAGGCAGTTTGACAAGCGCTTTAACGGCCAATAAGCCACCACCTTTGGACGAGAAGACTGCACTTCTNATAGTGCCGGAAGGCGTNTTGGTCGATCAAAAAACTTANGTNGANCCTTTNGCCGAAATNCTTAACCAAGGCGTCGCTGGGCATGCTGAGACCTTGGTGAGAGACGTCATTCGAGCAATAGACTCTGCCTCCCAAGACCCAAGAATCACTCATCTGATACTAGATCTGAATTATCTCGAGGGAGGTGGTGTCAGTAAACTGGTAGAAGTTGGATATGCTCTCAAAAGATTCCAGAAAAGCGATAAACCCATAATAGCGTACGCAGATTACTTATTTCAGCACGACTATTACCTAGCGGCCCATGCAGATGAAATCATCATTAATCGACTTGGTCTGGTTGAGATAAGCGGTTTTGCGGCCTACAGGAACTACTTCAAAGATGCTATCGACAAACTGCAAGTTTCGGTGAACGTATTGAGAGTGGGCGAGCACAAAAGCGCGGTGGAACCATACATTAAAAATATGATGTCCGAGGAGGTTCGTGAGGAAACTTCCAGATGGATTGGATCCCTTTGGGATTTTTACTCGAAAGAAATGGAGATTTTGCGTGAGCTCCCGGAGGGCACAATCGAAACAAATATCAATAATATGCATGCTCGATTGGTTGATGCAAAAGGTGATTTTGCAACTATGGCACTTGATGCGGGACTGGTAGATAGACTCGCATCTCGAACCGAACTATCAAAATATCTCAATGAGCTCGAATCTGATGCGGAAGGGCAACTGCGGAGTATCGATCTGTCCGATTATCTCAGCCATGTCGACAACGAGACAGTATTAAATAGGAATTTGACCCAAAAAAAGATAGCAATAGTCGTTGCCAAGGGGAGCATGTTTAATGGTGAGCAACCAGAAGGTAGCATCGGGGGAGACACACTCGCCAAAATATTTCAAGAAGTCAGCAATGATTCGAACGTCGCAGCCGTGGTATTGCGGATTGACAGCGGCGGCGGGAGCTATTTTGCATCTGAAATTATACGAGATGCGATTTCTGAAACTAGAAATACTCTACCTGTCGTGGTCTCAATGGGCAGCGTCGCCGCCTCTGGCGGTTATTACATCGCAGCCGAGGCAGATCACGTCCTCGCTATGCCAACGACAATCACAGGTTCTATTGGAATTTATTCAATCATACCAACTTTTGAACGAAGCCTAGATTCACTGGGAATCACCACCGATGGTGTTGGAACAACTTGGCTAGCGGGATCCATGCGAGCAGACAGAGCACTACCTGAAAAGGTTAAGGATCTGATGCAGATCAATCTGCAGCATGAATACTCCGAATTTATAACTTTGGTCGCCAATGGCCGGAACCTCGAAGTTAAAGCGGTTGAAGAATTAGCCGGAGGTAAGGTCTGGACCGGTATTGAAGCTCTAGAACTTGGATTGATAGATGAAATTGGAGATTTAGGAGATGCAATCGAAATTGCGGCAAAACTAGCCAAAATAGACTCATATCAGCTTGATTTTCGTCAAAGACCAACAAATTTTTTTGAGAAACTGGCATTGCAGCTTAGCACTTCTTTTTTAAGTGAGTTGAGGCTTCTGCCTCTGCAAATAGAGCTCGATTCTGGAACCCAGGGTGCTCTGATTAATGGCTTACAGTCTATGAGGCTTCTTCAAAACCTTGATGACCCCGGAGGGATTTACATGTATTGCGCGGAGTGTTTACTGTGACGATAAGCTGCAATTAATCATGGCATCAGATACAAGTTAGATATTCAGCACTTTTTTGGCAAAGGGAAGTGTTACACGCCTCTTTTCCTCCAATGATGCTTGATCAAGCAACTCCAATGCATGCATAACCTCTGGCGTTTTCCGAGCCAGACGAGCCAAAATATAAAGAGCAACTTCATTAGTCAGCGTCATTCCTCTAGTTTGAGCCCGATATTTTAGAAGGCCTAACAAATCTTGCTCTCGATAATCTGAAAAGTGAATAACAAGCCCAGACTTAAGCCGTGACAACAAGTCTGGGAGAACTGCGCCCAAAGAGTCTAACCTGCAATGCGCGGAAAAAATCATTTTGGTTCCGTTATCAAGACATCGGTTGTAAAGGTTAAAGACAGAATGCTGCCAAGAGGTTCTGGTAATCACAGTATGCACATCATCTAGGCAAACCAACCGAGACATTTCTAATCGATCGAACAGATTTTCAGGCGCAGCTTGTGCCATATCGCCCAACGGCATGTAGATGGAATCCTGCTCATCATGGCAAGCGGCTTGAAGGAGATGAGACAGACCTGTTCCCAGGGGCCCCGATAAAAAAACACTTTGATACGACTTTTCTCTCAAAGAACTCAAAGCAATGTGCTGTGTCGTGCCCAAGGGAGCATAAAAGTTGGTGAACGTCGCATCGTCGCTCAAAGCAATTCCAAGCGTCAACTGGCTCATTGTGCAATCCACTTGAGATAGATCTTAGATCCATCTGCTAATGGATCAGCTCTGCTGGTTGCAAAGTGGCCGCTCCGAAGCAAAGCTGTAAAGAACCGGTCTATCTCCCCCTCTACTTGAACAGCAAGGTTAATCCTCGAACCTCTGACGGTTGAGATTTGCAAAGATTCAACTAATTCAATTTCTTGGATCTTCTTTAATAAGAGACGATGGCCCGCATACGTATCCACGCCATCAACCTCTATAACCAGATCGTTATTTTCGTTTTGCGGTATGTATGCATAATACTTTGCAACTTGGTCAACNATTTGATCAAAACTAGATGAAATAAATTGCGAGATGCTGCCTGATCGATCGTCACCAAGTTTTCGCCTACCCGCATGTTGATAAAGCCATGAGCCTCGCACTTCACCCGACGAGGTCTCATAAAATCGGAGCAAAACTATTACGTCGCTGTCATATCGTTTCGAAGCGTCAAAAAGCATTTTGGCATTAAATTCCCATGCATTGTTCTCGGATAATGCTATCCTGTCTTGGAGATCATAAATAGGGAAGACAAACGGGATTCCTCTATCTTCAAGTTTGTCTGCTACCAGTTGGACTATGCTTGGGGCGGTATGCTCGGAGACAAATTCCCTTCCAGTGGCGCGATTGTCACGAATTATCCACAATAAAAGTAATGGCCTATTAGCTGGGAGTATAGGTAATTTATTTGTTCGGATAAATTCGTCCAAAGCAACCTTGGAAAAATTAACCTCGAGACCTACAGACGGAACTGTTTTAGCGCCGTTTGATTCCTCAACCGCCCTATACCCCACAGTGCCTACATAGTCGTCTGGCCGAAGCAGCACTTCGTTAACAACTGGCACGTGAATCACCTCGCTATCACCTGTCAACTTGATCAAAACCTGATTACTGGCATCACGAACACCTTGCAGTTGAGAAAGTGAACTTTGATTGGGCACATTTACTCTTCCAACATAGAGATTCTCTACATACTCTGAATGAACGAAACCGCTAAAAAATACCAAAGTCGCCAGCATAAGAGATTTCAAGTCATTTGCTCCTAAAATTTAGACTCGATTATAACAGTGGTTGATGCAAATTTTGCTTAGGAGGCCTAGAATACTTGGTTTTATGAGTTAACAAAAATGATGAATCAGAAAAAATCGAATTTGACATACAAAGATGCGGGCGTCGATATAGAAGCGGGCAATCAGCTGGTAAAAAACATCAAAGGCGCAGCAAGACGAACCAGCCGCACGGGCGTCTTTTCTGGATTGGGAGGCTTTGGTGCTCTTTTTGAAGTGCCCAAGGGCTTTAAAGATCCCATACTAGTGGCAGGAGCTGATGGAGTAGGGACAAAACTTCGCCTCGCCATACAACATGACATGCATGAACGAATTGGCATCGATCTCGTAGCCATGTGCGCTAACGATATAGTAGTTTGTGGCGCAGAACCTTTGTTCTTCCTTGATTATTATGCAACTGCAAAACTTGATCTGAAAACTGCGGAGAGCGTTATCAACGGTATAGCAGAAGGATGTCAGATGGCCGGCTGCGCATTGATAGGTGGAGAAACAGCAGAAATGCCAGGTATGTATTCGGGCAAAGATTATGATCTGGCCGGCTTCTGCGTCGGTGTTGTCGAAAAGTCTGAAATAATTGATGGTAAACGGGTTAGCGCAGGTGATAAATTAATCGGAATAAAGTCCAGTGGGCCGCACTCAAATGGTTATTCTTTAATTCGAAAAATTCTAGACCAAACTAAGACGAATCCCACCAACTTTTCATTGTCAGGAAAAAGCCTAATAGATCATCTGATGGCCCCCACAAAGATCTACGCAAAAACCTTGCTTAAACTGCATAAAATTTCAACAATTAATGCGATCGCCCATATAACTGGTGGGGGGCTAATTGAGAATTTAGCTAGAGTTATGCCAAAGGAATGCAAAGCAATTATTGATTGCTCATCCTGGCAAATGCCAGAAATCTTTGCGTGGCTTCGAGATGCTGGAAATATAGCCTTCCCCGAAATGTTCAAGGCCTTTAACTGCGGTATCGGCATGATTGTCTGTGTGCCCGGAGGACTGGAAAACGAATTATTGCATGCTCTCGAGCTCGAGGGAGAGCAGGCCTGTGTTATCGGCGAAATCGTTCCAAATGCCCTTGATGAAGGACAAGTGGAGCTCGTCGGGACGGACAAGTGAAGGAAAATGAAGCCTTTAAGATTGTCATTATAATATCTGGAAGCGGGTCAAATCTTCAGGCTCTCTTCGATGCAATTGCCGATAGGAAGCTGAGAGCTCAAATCGCCGGGGTGGTAAGTAATTGATCTTCAGCCGCCGGACTGCCTCGAGCCAAACAATGTAGTATACCAACTCAGATCATAGATCATAACCACTTCAACGATCGGAACGATTATTACAACATATTGGCTGCAAGTATCGAAAACTACTCTCCCGATTTGGTGATTTTGGCGGGATTCATGCGAATTCTAGGCACAAATTTCATTGATCGTTTTATCGGAAAACTAATTGAAATTCATCACTCGATCCTGCCTAAACACCCGGGATTGAATACCCATTAGCGAGCTTTGCAGACTGGAGTTATTGAAGCAGAAGCTACCATATATTTTGTTACCTCCAAGCTTGATGGCGGGCCTGCTATTATTCAAGCGTCAGTACCTATCAAAGATAGTGATTGTGCTGATACCTTGGCAAAGAGGATCCTGGGAATCGACCATGTTCTCTTCCCGATAGCAGCAAAGTGGTTAGTTCAAGGTTGCGTTGTAATGAAAAGTAAAAACGCGCTTTTTGATGGCGTGGCTCTGCCGCCTAAAGGAAAAATAGTCACCACAGGGACCAGAGAGTAGAATTACGGTAAACTCCGGGTAATTATTGCTATCGCTAGAGGGAAATTCTTATGCGGGGAAAGATGATGGCTCTTATGAGTGTTTTTACACTTGAACTATGCTTGGCCTCTGGAAACCGATTAGCAGAAATATTGCCTTACAATGCGGTATACTCGGCTAAATACAATGGTCTTCCCATTACAGCAGTAAAAACACTGACTCAGACTTCGGATTCACATTTTTTAGAGGAGTTGAGGGCGTCTGGTCTGATGATCAACCTGAGAGAGGCATCAAACTATCGAGTTTCCGACAATGGCCAGTTGACGCCTTTGGATTATCAAATCGATCGTTCTTTCATGGGTATCAGGCGATCTGAGTTCCAAAATTTTGATTGGGAAGAGAAAAACGCTCATTATCAAAGAGGCGAAAAAAGCTCGATTGCCCCGATAGAGATTGGAGTTCTTGATATCCCCACACAGTATATGCAACTTAGACGTGATCTAGCAGTTGGAGCTGAAAAGTTTGAATACTCAGTTATTTCGCGGGGCCAACATCAGACTTACCGGTACGAGTTCGTTCGCCATGAGACGCTTGCTACACCAATAGGCAATCTAGAAACTATAATGATGCGGAGGCTGAGACAAAATGATACTAGAGTGACTAATCTATGGTTTGCTGAAGACTGGCATTACCTTTTAGTAAAGTTAGAACAAATTGAAAATAAGAAAGACTATAGTATGCTATTGCAAGAGGCTGAAATAGGAAACAAAAAGGTGTTTACTGTCAACAGGAGCAACTGAGGAAAAATTATGCAACCGACGGACAAAAGAACGAATCCAAGCACCATTATACTAGTACTGGGCGCAATTGCGGCACTTCTGATTGCTGGAGGCCTGATCTACAGACTTCAAATCATAAAGGAAGTCGATATTGAGGCCGAGATGCTTCCCGAGCCAGTTCAAGAGGAAGTTGTCATCGAAAAGCCTGTCATTCCTGAAGCCGAAATACCAATAACACCCATCGTTGAAGTTTCAGAGGAACACCTAGAGATTGAACCTGCTCCAAAACCAGTGTTGCCCAGTCTCAATGAAAGTGACTCTTTCCTTCGCGGGCGCATTGAAGATATTTCTTCCAACAGAGATTTAGTCAGGTGGCTTGCTGTGGACGANCTGTTGCGACGCGCTGCAAGTTACTTAGACGGCCTTTCTCGAGGCGTGGTTCTCTCGAAAATATTCCCTCTCACTCAACCGACCGGTAAGTTCACGACCCATATGGATGGCGAAACAATATGGTTGAATGCAGGCAATTATGAGCGTTATGACGCCACAATAGAGGCTGTAGCATCTGTTGACATGGCGGCCCTAGCTGAACTATTCCATATTGCGAGACCCTTGATCGAGAAAGCCTTTTCCGAGATGGGATATAACATCAGACAAATGGAAGGTATTCTTCTGCAAGCAATTGACCGCGTTTTGTCGACACCAATCATAATTGAACCCATCGAGTTGACCCGCGAATCAGTTTTATATCAGTTTGCCGATCCGGAACTAGAGAAATTGCTGCCGTTGCAAAAACAAGTGCTAAGGACTGGACCAGAGAATACTCAAAAGCTGCAACAACAAGCGTTAGCTTTAAAGACCGCTCTGTTGAGCCCCTGAGCATTTAAGTCTTCGGCAATGTTACACCTGTTTGCCCTTGATACTTGCCTCCTCGATCAGCGTAGGAGATGTCACAAATCTCATCTGACTCGAAGAATAGCATTTGCGCAACACCCTCGTTCGCATATATCTTGGCCGGGAGGCTTGTCGTATTTGAGAACTCGAGCGTAACGTGCCCCTCCCATTCAGGCTCTAGGGGAGTGACGTTAACAATTATTCCACATCGAGCATAGGTGGATTTACCCAAGCAGACGGTTAATATCGAACGGGGGATACGAAAGTACTCTATTGTTCTGGCGAGGGCAAAAGAATTCGGTGGAATAACGCAACAGTCACCCTTGATGTCTACGAACGCATCTCTATCGAAATTTTTTGGATCAACAATTTTTGAGTGAACATTTGTGAAAATTTTAAATTCATCTGCGCACCTCACATCATAGCCATAGCTCGATACACCATAAGATATGACTCTCTCACCGCAAAAATATCTCACCTGATCGGATTCATATGGTTCAATCATGGCAAACTTTTTTGCCATCCTTCTTATCCATCGATCCGACTTGATACTCATTAACTCGTCTCCTAAGTAATCCACACCAGAGTAAAACCTAGTCTAGGGGGCATAAGCTGCCACTTAATTAATCGAAAATAATATCTGGGCTAGCACCTATGCCCTTGCTGGAAAGGCGCTCTGTTAAGGACCTCGCTATTGAAATGTAGGACTGCGCAGCCGGTGTCTTTGAATGGCCTAAAACTATTGGGGTGCCAATGTCACCGTGTTCCCGAATCCGCTTATCCAGTGGCAATTGCCCAAGCAATTTCGTCTCATAGCTTTGAGCTATCCTTTCGCCACCGCCAGACCCGAAAACCGGCTCGAAATTACCACAAACAGAGCATTGCATCGCGGACATATTTTCTATAATCCCCAAAACAGGTATCTCCACTTTTGCAAACATCTCTATGCCTCGTTTCGCGTCTAAAAGCGCAATGTCTTGAGGAGTCGTCACTATAACAACGCCAGTCAACTGCGCGGTCTGCGAGAGAGTGAGCTGGATGTCTCCGGTGCCAGGAGGCATATCAACAATCAAGACATCTAAAGGGCCCCAATCGGTCTGCTGTAACATTTGTTTCAGTGCACCTGAAGCCATCGGCCCACGCCAAACCATTGGGGTTTGTGAGTCAACCAGATAACCGATCGACATAGTACTCAGACCATGGGCTGTTAGCGGCAATATAGTCTGGCCGTCCGTTGATTTTGGACGATCATTATCACTGACTCCCAACATCATAGCGATACTTGGGCCATAAATATCCGCATCAAGTAGGCCAATCTTTAGCCCCTCTAAATGCATGGCAAGAGCTAAATTAACTGCTACTGTCGACTTGCCTACACCACCCTTTCCTGAAGCGACCGCAACGATTGATTTGACATTGTCCAACAAAAATATTACTCCAACTAGGAGGAAAACTTATTTCATCTCACTGCAAACAAGTTCACAAATGATTCAATGAGTGAAAAATGCCAGCAAAATAACTATACTTTATAAAACTCATTGTGCTTGAGAAACAGCCTACCAGTATGCGACTAAAACGCCAAATCCTTGTTACTAACGCCCTTCCATACGCAAATGCTGCGCTCCACCTGGGACACGTACTTGAATATACCCAAACAGATATATGGGTGCGTTTCCAAAGACTGAGGGGACACCGATGCTATTATATCAGTGCAGATGACGCCC
This sequence comes from Porticoccaceae bacterium, assembly GCA_002692165.1. Classification (GTDB taxonomy): domain Bacteria; phylum Pseudomonadota; class Gammaproteobacteria; order Pseudomonadales; family Porticoccaceae; genus TMED48. Next base: position 16,061 of record NZJL01000039.1, on the reverse strand, counting down.
ATGGAACCGCCATAATGCTAAAGGCTGATGAATTGGGCATTAGTCCTGAAGAGCATATAGCCAATATGCGTCTTCTTCATGAAGCCGATTTTAGTGACTTTTTAATCAGCGTTGATCACTACGATTCAACTCACTCACTCGCGAACAAAGAACTATCTGAATTAATTTATAGTAGGTTGCGTGAAAAAAACCTGATTGCGGAGAGAATAATCGTCCAATCCTTCGATCCAGAAAGGAATATCTTCCTTGCAGATCGGTACATCAAGGGCACCTGCCCACACTGCAAAACGCCCGATCAATACGGAGACAACTGCGAGGCGTGTGGAGCCACTTATTNNCCCACCGAAATGATCAATCCCACATCTGTAATATCCGGNGCNACGCCAGTAGAGAGGNAATCCCTGCATTATTTTTTCAAACTTCCAGAATTTCGCGATTTTCTNACANAATGGACCAGAGACGACCATCTTCAAGAGGAGGTGGTCAACAAAATTTCCGAATGGCTGGACTCAGGCCTAAAAGAATGGGATATCAGCCGAGATGAGCCTTACTTCGGGTTTGAGATCCCTGATGCCAAGGGGAAATATTTTTATGTTTGGCTCGACGCACCTATTGGCTACATGGCCACCTTCAAAAACCTATGTATAAAAAATGAGTTGGACTTTGATGAATTTTGGTCTCCTAACAGCAAGGCGGAACTTTATCACTTCATTGGTAAAGATATTGTCAACTTCCATGCGTTGTTCTGGCCCGCAATACTTAAAAGCGCAGGATTCCGGACGCCGAGTAAAGTATGCGTCCATGGCTTTGTTACTATCAACGGTCAGAAAATGTCCAAATCGCGCGGTACATTTATAACAGCGCGTTGTTACCTAGATCATTTAGACCCGGAGTTTCTGCGCTATTATTACGCTTCAAAATTATCAAATTCGGTTGACGATATAGATCTTAATCTTGAGGATTTTATACAAAAGGTTAACAGCGACCTAGTTGGAAAAGTAGTTAACATCGCTAGTCGATGTGCTAAATTTATTGAAAATAACAGCTCTGGTCTTTTATCTAAACAAATAGAGAACCATGAAATATGGGATCTGGTGGTTAGCAAAGCTGATAGTATTGCAGACTACTATGAAAATCTGGACTATGCTAAAGCGGTAAAAGAGATCATGGCGCTGGCTGATAAAACGAATGAGTATCTGACGTTTAAAGAACCCTGGAAACTTGCCAAAGACTCAGAAAATGCGCAGCAGGTGCAAGAAATTTGTTCTCTGGGCATAAACCTCTTCCGCGTTTTAATCGTGTTTCTGAAACCTATCTTGCCGGAATTAGCTGCTCGAAGCGAGCTCTTTCTCAACGAGGAGCTCACTTGGGAAAGTGTTCAAAACCCTCTACTTGGTCAAACTATAAAACCATTCAAACCTCTTCTGCAGCGTATTGATCCCAAGCAAGTTGAGGCCATGGTCAACCAAAGTGCAGAAACCCAACAAAATGCCACTTCCAATGCGGGCGTCCACTTATCGCCAGAACCAATCCTAGAACAAATCAATTATGATGATTTCATGAAAATTGATTTGCGAGTTGCCCGAATTTTATCTGCTCATTCAGTTGATGGTGCTGATAAATTATTGAGACTGACCCTCGATATTGGCGATGAGAAGCGGCAAGTTTTCTCGGGAATAAAATCATCCTACCGCCCCGAGAGTCTTAAAGGCCGATTAACTATTGTAGTTGCTAATCTGGCCCCACGTAAAATGAGGTTTGGAATTTCAGAGGGCATGATCCTAGCAGCAGGATCCGATGAGGGTATCTATTTACTCGAACCAGACAAGGGAGCCATCCCGGGGCAGCGAGTCACATAATTGCAATTCCAAGACGCAACTCCAATCGCATCGCCTTCAGTTGTCTAATCTCGTAAGATCAAGATGTTATCTCGAAATCCTGACTCAAGGTCTCATAGACATATTCTCAAAATAAATCGATGATCTACAAAATTAAAAAACAGTGTTAGAAATTTAAGCATAACCGGCTTCATTCAATAACCGCAGAATTAACTGTGTGGGAGTTGGCTAACCCAAACTAAAACATAAAAAAGGGGCAAGGCGTTAGCTCTCGCCCTAAAGTTTCGACGCGAACAAACCCACTGGTTTCAAGGATGAAGAGCCAAGGAAAGTTGAGTGAGGTATTAATGACGGAGATTACCGCACTAGCGTTCTTAAAACACTCTGAACGTCCAAACAAACCTGAGCGATAACCAAAAACGACAGGATTATGGCTTGATTGGCCCCCTCAGGTATCAAGAGGGCCGGTTACACAACTAGGAGACTTTAGATCTACTAACTTGCAGCAACCAATGGTGATGAAGCCAATAAAGTAGAGTCATCTGGGTGAATACAAGGCACCAACTTGGAACCATAAGCAGCTGCCATGTCTCTGTAAGACATCCAAGATAGCACGGCTGTTACAGGTGTTCCGGGCCCCTCATCAAACACCAGAGGCCCATAAATATTTGAGTAGTAAACCAGGTCTTCTTCGCTAAGCCTCTGAGAAGCATCGTGCCTAGCGCCCGCAGGTTCAAAGTACCACACACCGGGACCATGGCCATCTGGTGGGCCCGCGCGGACGCCAATGCGTCCNTCAAGAATCAAAAAGTCTCCCGAACCGAGGTGCGTATGGCCGGGCGCCACTCCATTGTGGCGGACGATTAGTGATACATATCCATTATCCTCGCTCACTCGCAAAATTTTAAGACCAATTGCTTCCATACCTTCAAGCGTAATCCAAGGGACATCTCTGGTATCAACAAAATGTGGGTGCTTAAAATCGCCAAAATCCGAAGTTTTCCCGCCCGAAGGTTTTATTAGATGATTGAGGTCCCCGCTTGAAATAGCCAAAGGCTGCGGATCATTGGCAAGCGGTTCAGCTCGCTCTTTCACGCAACCAGATAAAGTGCTGGGTACCAAATCTACGCCATGCTGAGCTGCCATTCGCATAATATCCATGCTAGTTAGGATTCTGGAAAGCGAGTGTTCTTGATCCAGAAAAGCTACAGCGCCATAATAGTTAATGAGNATCTCAGACTCTTTTTCTGCAAAGATTGCCGCTACTTTGGAATTGGCAGAAATATAGCCCCAAGCTCCGGGAGTCAGGAGGCTTGTGNCGTTATCTTGTGTGTAGGTCAACTGCCCTGACAATACAAACATGTCCATTCCACTCAAGTAGACAGAGATAGGCATAGCGGCACCAGCGTCTAATTTGACGATGATAGAGAACATGCCCGTTTCGGCACTCGCTCTCATCGTCTTTATAGACATACCTTGTGCTCCTTCCACCGGCATCCAAGGTAGGACATTTGTGTCAATCGCCCCTTCGCTTCCCCCCGGGTTGTATTCAGGATTAAAAGCTTCTGCTGCTTCGCTCATAATTTCACCTCTTAGAATTCTAGTTTTTCGGTATAAAAGCCAGATCATAAACACAGAAGCGAGATAAAACAACCATAGTTTACACGTGAATGGGCCATTGAGCTCATTACATATGTTAGCAATGTTCTAAACAAGGCCGCACTGCTATACTTTTCAATGATCCACTATAAATCCCAGTCTAAACCATTTAACGTAGGATCCGGATGGGACTGTAAAAAACGGTTACTGAACTTAACGAATTCGGAGCTTAAATATGAAGAACTCTTACCTTATCAAGAACGGCAATGTTGTGTCGGGCGGGACACAGACCAAGTGTTCTATATTTATCGAAGGAGATCTTATCACCGCAGTAGGAGACGCAGCTGACTCCAATGCGGCTGGAGATGCGGAGCACATCGATGCCTCAGGCTGCACGGTGATACCCGGCCTTGTCGACGCTCATTGCCATATCAGTTTCGACGAACCTAAATCGAATGACGAACTTTTTTTTCACAGGCGTCCGGGCCTCGCAGCAATGATCGCATCAGTTAATGCTCAAAAACTCCTTCGAGCTGGCGTTACAAGCTTCCTGGACCCCGACTGCATTTTTGATGTCGGTATCGATTTACGCGATGCAATAGAGGGCGGAGTCATAGAAGGCCCTCGCATGGCCACGGGAGGGAATGTGTTGATCACCTGCGTGGGCGGAACTGCTGGCCAGCTGCTCCCCTCAGAGGGAAAGCTTGGATATGCCGTGATAGTACAAACAGGCGATGAAATTGTTCGAGAAATTCGAAAACAAATAAAAGGCGGTTGTGATTGGATTAAAGTGCATGTTATCGGCTTGCCGGTCCGTCGGACCAAAAGGCATAATCCTGGAGAAATTCAATCATGGACTCTAGACGAGTTGCGTCTTGTCTGCGACACGGCTCACGCTCTTGGAGTTCCTGTTGTCGGCCACTGCCGGAACTCTTCCAGCACAAGAGACGCCGCTTTGGCAGGTTTTGATTTGATCTTCCACTCCTCGTATATGGAAGAGGACGCTCTAGAAGCCGTGGTTGATCAAAAGACTCCTTTAGCGCCCTCATTCACATTTCTGAGAAATCTGATTGATTATGGTGACAAGATTGGTTCTGACCCTGGACTGAGGAATATATTTATGAATGAGATTGAGGCCACTTCTGCAATGATTCGGCGAGCGTATGATGCCGGAGTTCCCCTAATGTGTGGAAGCGAGAGCGGTTTTTCGGTGACCCCCTATGGCGAGTGGCATTACAGGGAAATGGGTATTTATGTGGAGCATTTGGGTCTTTCGCCTCTTGAAGCGATTGCCTGTGGGACTGAGGCAGGTGCAAAGATCTTCGGGCTTGAAGGCAAATTGGGCCGCATCGAACCCGGATATATCGCAGATTTAGTCCTTGTAGCCGGTGATCTCGTGCAAGATCTAGATCTTCTGGGTCACAAGAACAATATAAAGGCAGTTTTTAAAGGCGGAAAGAAGATCGACTTGAGCAGACCGTTGCCAGACAACTGGTCAATACCAGGTTGGCGGACAGGCCAATTCTCAGGGAAAACATTGACCTATGATTTGGCAAATAGCTAAGAGACTGCACCTAATAACCATCAAATGAGACAATCAAATGTCATATGATCTGACGAATCAGCGAGTCCTCATTACAGCAGCCAGCAGCGGTATTGGCAAGGCTACCGCGGTAGAATTCCAAAACGCCGGTGCCAATGTAGCAATATGCGCCCGAAATGAGGCAAAGCTCACGGAAACGCAAATGCAGTTAAGCAACCTAAACCAACAACCAGTGCTCGCCAAAGTCACGGATTTAACTAGGCTGGCAGATATCCATCAACTGGTTGATTTTGTAGAGGCCGCCTTTGGTGGGATAGATGTTCTGGTCAATAATTCTGGGGGTCCACCCCCTGGTTCTCATGATCAAATTGAGGATGAAAAATGGTCAGAGGCATTTAAAACCACTCTGCATTCCTCGATAAGAATTACCAATAAGGTGCTGCCGGGTATGAAAAAGCAGGGGAGCGGAAGGATTATTAATCTTTCATCTTACTCGGTAAAACAGCCAATGAATTCAATGATTCTATCCAACAGCATCCGTCTAGCTGGTCTGGGCTGGTCAAAATCACTGTCGAATGAGGTCGCGCGATTCAATATACTTGTAAATACTATATGCACTGGGTGGACAAAAACCAACAGGGTAGAGGAGTTGTTGGAGAACCGAGCAACCGAGCATGGCGGCACGAAAGCAGATATTGAAAAAGCTATTACCTCATCAATTCCAGTTGGAAGGATGGCATCACCTGAGGAGATTGCCTCGGTAGTATTATTTCTCGCGTCACCTGCGGCCAGCTATATCACAGGATCCGCCATTCCCGTCGATGGGGGATGCGCTCAAACAATTTAGGCTTGAATATGAAAAGAAGTATGGAACACATCAAAACGATTGATGTCCATGCTCACATCGTGCTTTCGGAAAGCATGCACATGGCAGGTCCCCATGGCCCCGAAATTGGTCACGATGAGAGTGGAAACCCTTGGTTTCGCGTTGGCGAATACTATTTGCACAATGTAAAATATGAAAATAGTGTATTTATGGACACTTCTCTCAGACTAGAGGCGATGGATGAGGCGGGTATTGATTTTCAGGTACTCTCACCCAATCCTCTCACCTACTTTCACTATATAGATGCAAAAAACGCTATATATTTCTGCCAGCAGCACAATGATGCTCTGGCAAAACAGCTTAGCTATTGTCCAGAGCGATTGGCCGGACTGGCTGCGGTTCCCATACAAGATGTAAGTGCAGCGTGTGAAGAGTTAGATAGAGCGGTAACAGAGCTAGGGCTTCTGGGTGCATATATTGGCACTGATTTCGGATATCCTCTAGATAGCCCTAAATTAGATATTTTGTATGAAAAACTTGTCAAGATGAATGTCCCGCTTTTTATTCATCCTGCGCCAAGCGGAATAGATGGTCCCGGGGGGGATCCAAATCTTAATCAATATGAATTGGAGTTGTTAACCGGTTTTGCTGCCCAAGAGACCCTTGCGGTGGCCACCCTCATTTATGGAGGAGTGTTAGATAGGCATCCCGAGCTAGACATATGCATTAGTCACGCCGGTGGCGCCGTAGCGCTGCTAATTGGGAGATTAAACGCCGCTGCTAGACTGAGGCCATGGGTAAGCGAGGATCTCAAAAAAGAAGGTGCTTTTGAAAGTTACCTGACCAAAATTTGGTTTGATGCCCACGTCCAAGACCAAAGAGTTCTGGATTTTATCGTCAGTGTGCTTGGCACCGATCGCCTTGTTCTAGGAACAAACTTTGCTGGATGGGATCAACATGGGGTGCAAGGCAACGAAGAGTGGCTTCTCAAACTGAGGGATAATGCCACACGCTTGTTGAGGTTTGCATAGACAGAGACTACTGAACAAAGCGATTTTCATCGTGAGTCCCTCTGGCCAATGCGATGCTGTCACGGGGTCAGAGGCTGTTATTGGAGCAAATTCGAAAACTTTAGAATCACTTGTACCGTTACGAAATACTCCTAAATGTCCTCACGCGACCAGTCAGTTAGCGTTTCGTCAACTTAAAAACACCATGCATTATCATCGAGGTTCATAAATCGAGCTATCCAACGATGATAATTTTGAACTGCAGGTTCGTTACGACCAAAAATAAAATGATCGTTGGCATCAGAGTCCATACATCCCTGGATACCAAACCCTATACCATAATCCTCCTCCTGCACTGCTTTCAATGTTAGAGCGCTAAAGTTATCTGATGCTGCAATTTCAGACTCCGTCTTTGGCTCTTTAGCAACCAGAATAGTTTGTCTAGTAATGGTGGTGGTTGGAGTCGCGCCAGGAAATATTTGGCTTACTAAGCAGTGATCTCCGAGGATTCCTGAAATGGAAAGATTGGGAAATCCCGAGTGGATCAATCTAATGTGCTCCATAGGGTCCCATTGATCTCTCGGTTGGTTCAAAAGATCTCCAAGCGACTGCCTTCCAAAAGTCAGCCGCTGATGCGGACCATAAGTATCCAGAACCAAGAGATTACCAACGGTATATTTTCCCACTGTATCTTTGTGAACCAGCTGGTGATGATAAGCCTCTAGATAACCATCCATAGTAACTTTCCAGCCCGGCCCAGGGAGGTCCCGCTGTTCAAAAAGATGCCAATTTTTCAAATCTAAAGTATTCAGCTCCTCACCAAAGTCGCCCAGCCAAGCGTCAACATCAAAAAAATCGCCCGGCGTTAGAGAAGCCCAAATAATCCCAGACCTTTCTTCACAATGAAGCACTGTGAGGCCATATTGATCATTCGCAATTTCGCCGAACGTATCGCCCCCGTATCTCCCTTTTAGTGAACCTTTATGATCATAAGTCCAAGCGTGATAGGGACATGCAAAAACACGCTTTTTACCTGCACCATCAGCACAAAGCTTGGCACCACGATGCCTGCAAACGTTTAGCATTGCCCTAATTTTTAAATCCTCACCCCTGACAATCAACACCGGCACTCCCATGACGGTCATCGCTTTATAGCTTCCGGCTTCGGACAATTCCAAACTCAGTGCCAATGCGAGCGGGAGGTGCTTAAAAACTCTCTCAATCTCCCGAGCATAGCGCTCCTCGTCTCTGTAAGCACTTAAAGAGATTTCCATTGTGGCTTCTGCTTGATCGGTTGTCTTGTTGACAAAGTGTTCCAGGGCGCGTTCCGCCAAAGCAATAGCGTCTTTATTCAATCGTAGTCCCCTCGCTCAAAAGTGATCCAAGTATCCAATGTCTCTGGAAAATCTGCGGGATGCCAAGCATCATTTATGTAAACTCGATCGTTCTGGGCTAAACCTTCCACATATTTACCAGCTGGCACATAATAAAAAAAGTTTATCTCCCTCGAACTAAAACGCCAAGCACCGGCTTNACGCACATACTNGTCCTTGTACTTCATTGCCGCNAAGCTCACCACCTCATTTGGGGTTGTCTCNGCGTGGCTATATACCAGNCCNGATGCGCGATCAGAATCATTNGNATCAATGTNAATCTGCACATCATGCGTCCAATGGAATCCTGGCCCACGTGTCTTTAGGATGGCGGAGAACATTTCTCGAATTGACTCACGCCCTCGGGAAACCATCGCTCCATTGGGTGATGCGAACACCGCATTATTGGAGAATAGATTTGCCAATCTCGGTATATCGTGCTCATCACAGGCAATGGCATAGGAAGTCACCAACTGGCGAATAGAATCTTTTGACTCCAGCGCATCTAATCGCTTTAAAATATCTTCTAACTCGTTCACCCAACCCCTCTCATTTCAGTTTTTTAATTCACGTTCCGCAGAATAATCTATTATTTGAAAAATAAAGTGAGAAACTAACTGCCTATAATCTGTTTCCGCAGGCCAGAAGAGGAGAAAATTTCAACCCAATACCCATCAGGATCTTTGATAAAAGCTAATCCTTTCATCGAACCATCGTCCGGCCGTTTAACAAATTCTATGCCTGCTTGCTCAAAACGCTCACACGCTGCATAAACATCTGGCACTGACACGCCAATATGCCCGAATCCTTTTGGTGCACTATTACCATCATGATAGCCGACAAAATCGTCGTCAGCCTCCGTACCATAATTATGTGTTAGCTCCAAAATTCCCGGTTGACAAGCCAACCAAATTATTCGGTCACCACGTTCCTCGGGAACCGGACCATCTAAGGAGGCCGCAAAACCAAGAAAATATAACGAGAATTGCATCTCTTCAAAGTCAAATCTTTCAAGAAGGTGCATACCAAGAGCTTCTGTGTAGAAAGCTAATGAGGTTTCCGGATCCTTTACTCGGATCATAGTATGGTTAAGTCTAAATCCGTTGTCTTCCAAAATATTTCCCCTTAAGCAAAGCCTATTTTAGCTTAATTTTTTCCCAAAAGTGCGGTTGCAGTGCTCGCAACATTTGCATTTCATATTCAAGTTTTAATTCTTTAATCTCATATTTAGTCTATCCTACATATCTTAAGCTCTTGAAGTAATAAATTGGAATACTGTATTGGGCTCTGGTGTCTTCCGGCTGATCTCATTTCGATATCTTTATCTTCAGAATTATCTTATGAATAAAATCCGGCATTGGTTTTTCAGTGCATCTTCGCGTCATCTCAATTTAAAACACGTTAAAACTCATAGTCCACCACTCGCCTCTCTTCAATTAATGAATTCACAAAAGGAACGACCGCTAGATGCTCGGGATGCGCTTGATATTTCTCTAAGTCATTTCGGTTATCAAACTCAGAATACAGAGCAAAATCCGAACTACTTTCGGTAGCATTGTAATTGATGCCAACTTCGATGGTCAGAATTTCCGGAATCAGGCCGACAAGAGACTCCAAACGCTGCTTTATCTCCTTGGCATATGCCTGCTTTTTCGCAGAATTTAATTCTCTGTTAAAACGGAAAAACACTATATGCTTGACCATGTCTACCTCATAAACCAATTCTTTGAATTTTGAGCACTGCATTTATAATAGACCTGTCGATAATTCTATATCAAATTGGGAAAAGCTCAACTCCCACTCAATCAGCAACTCCCCTGAAGACGCAATTGGCAGAGAAAANNNNAGGGAATTGATCTTTCTAACTCTAAAACTTAGGTTTCCGAGGCCTTGTGCCTTATACTTCTAATGAGATCTAAGCGAGGTTTGGGGACAAGATTGTTCCAGAAAACCTCATGTTATAGGAAAGTTAAGGTGCTTGGTATCGGAGCGTAAATAGGGCGCCCTTTATGGTTAATCAGTTAACTTTAATTCGACCCGACGATTGGCATGTTCATCTCCGAGACGGTGACGCACTTGACACTACTGTGCCGGCCGCTGCCAAATACTTTGGCCGAAGTATTATCATGCCAAATCTAAAACTGCCGGTTCGTAATGTCAATGATGCCCTTTTTTATCGTCAACGGATACTTCGGCATCGACCGAAAGACTCTCAATGGTTGCCTTTGATGGTTCTTTACCTCACAGACGACACCTCCAAAAAGGATATATCCGAGGCAAAAAAAAGTGGTTTTGTGCAAGCTGTAAAATATTATCCCGCGGGAGCGACTACAAACTCAGCTAGTGGAGTTACTCAACTTGAACGTTTAGATCCCATCTTTAATGAGATTCAAGAATCGAATTTAATTCTCCAATTACATGGTGAGGTTACAGACCAAAATATTGATATCTTCGATAGAGAGGCAGTTTTTATCGACCGTCATTTACGAAGAATCAAGGAGAAATTCCCCGAGCTAAAGATAGTACTGGAGCATATTACCACCTCGCAGGCTGCCCAGTACGTTGAAGAAAATGATCAATATCTTGCAGCCACAATAACACCTCAACATCTTCTCTATAATCGAAACGATATGCTTGCTGGCGGCATTCGACCTCATCTTTATTGCTTGCCAATCCTGAAGCGGGATATTCATCAAAAGGAACTCATAAGGGCTGCCACCAGCGGTTCGAAAAAATTCTTTTTAGGCACAGATTCAGCACCTCATGTGTCAGAGACCAAAGAAAGTGCATGTGGTTGTGCCGGTTGTTTTAGTCATCATGCAGCATTAGAATTTTATGCAGAGGTATTCGACCAAGCCGATGCGATGCATCATCTAGAGGCTTTTGCCAGCATCAATGGCGCCCAATTTTACCAATTGCCTCTTAACAAAAGTAAAATAACCCTCGTCAAAGAGCCTTGGACAATACCTGAGGAAATCCCATTCTGCGGCAGCCAACTGATTCCGCTGGCCGCCGGCATGGCCTTAAATTGGAAGCTAAGATTGCCTTGAAAGAATTATCGACATCTGAAATATCAAAACGATTCAGAGGTTTTCTTCCAGTGGTCATTGATGTTGAGACAGGTGGTTTTAATTCGCGCACGGATGCTCTGCTCGAGATCGGAGCAGTGCTCCTTCAAATGGATGAGCAAGGGATACTTTCGATTAAAAAGTCTGTTTGTACAAATGTTGACCCCTTCCAGGGCGCTATAATCGAACCTAGCGCAATTGAGTTCAATAAAATCGATCTCCAAGACCCAAACCGGATGGCTTTGCATGAGAGAGACGCACTTCAAACTGTTTTTAGACCAATCCGCCGAGAGATCAGTATCACTGGATGCACAAGAGCCATCATGGTGGCGCACAATGCTCACTTTGACTTGGGCTTTATAAATGCTGCCGCAGAACGAAATCAAGTTAAACGTAACCCCTTTCACCCCTTTTCATGTTTTGATACTTGTACTTTAGCTGGATTGGCATATGGTCAGACGGTCCTTGGTCGCGCATGCCAAAGTGCGAATATCCATTATGAAAATAATGAGGCTCATAACGCCTTGTATGATGCGATCAAAACAGCTGAGATTTTCTGCAGAATTATCAATCGCTGGCGCGAACTTGGAGGTGTAAGGCTGGGTTGAGGATCGGTGATCAAAGAGCGTTCAGGGACTCACCGATCTGTTAAATCAAGAGCTTTTTTATAAATCGTCCTTTTAGCAAGGCCCGTGATTTGCGCGGTTAGCAAAGCCGCTTTGCTAACCGAAAATTCTTTCAACATCAGAAGTAAGATTCTTTCAGCCTCTAAACTGATCTCACGACATTCATTTGGTGCTTCTATCACAAGAACGATTTCACCTTTTTGTTGGTAAGTGTCACATGAAACTAAATTCGCGAGCTCCCCTAAATTGCCAGCCAGATATGTCTCATACATCTTAGTCATCTCTCTTGCTATGAAAGCGTTACGATTTGCCCCCAAGATTTCTATAGCATCACACAAAGTGTCTTTAATGCGATGAGGTGACTCATAGCATATGACAGTGTGCCCAAATTTCTGCAGCCCTTTTAGTGCTTCTTTGCGCTGGAGGCTCTTCGACGGCAAAAAACCAATAAAACTGAATCGATCTGTGGCTAACCCTGAAACGCACAAGGCGGCTATAAGCGCACAGCTGCCCGGAATAGGAACAACTTCGTAGCCTTCTTGTCTAGCTCGATAAACTAATCTAAACCCAGGATCAGAGATCAAGGGCGTGCCACTATCAGAAATTACGGCAACATTTCTTCCCCGAGCCAACATAGTTAAAAGTTTATCCGTAATTTTGGCGCTGCTATGCTCGTGATAAGCAATCAATGATGAATTTATGCGATAATGGTCTAGCAATTTTTTACTTTGGCGCGTATCTTCGCAAGCAATACAATCTGCTAGGCCGAGTGTTTTGATTGCGCGATGTGACATGTCCGCCAAGTTGCCAATAGGCGTGGAAACAATGAAGAGGGTACCACATGGATCTTTTTTCATGGTAAGTCGCACTCTTTGTCTTTTATCAATTGGTATCTTTATATTAGCTTTAATTGTCGGCTGCGCGCCATCTAATCAAATAAAAAAAGCCGAGGCCACCAAATCATCTGCTCCAAGGCAAGCGATTGATATACCGATCCGTTCTGACGCCAAAAAGGCAACACGACTCTACCAACAAGCATTGCGATCAGTTGATTTGATAGTACGTCAACATCTAATGTTGGAAAGCGCAAAAGCATTTCATAATATCGGAAAATATGACAAATATTTAGAGATAGTAAAAGAAATAGATCTCAATCATTTGACAAACAACGACTATTTAGAGTTTGTGCTTTTCAGAGCGGAGATCGCAGCAAAAGAGAAAAATTGGCTGTCAGTTAAAGCCTTGCTAGAGGAAGCGCGCTTTCAAGCACTCGAGCCAGAAAGTAATGTCTCGGACAGCTTCCGAACACTAAAACTCCAAATAGACCTAGGTATAACTTTGGGAAGTGTTTCTAACTATCTTCAAAAAGCTATAAGTATAGCAGCTTCCTTGCCTGTCTCAGCAGCTCAACAAAGATTTCATGACGAGATTTGGAACCTGCTGAATCGCTTGCCGTTCGACCACTTGAATCAAAAAGTGTCAGAAGATGTAACGGTCGCCGGCTGGTACAAGCTTGCTGCTCTATACCGAGAAGCTCAGGGCGATAGAGGAACACAGCTAGCGAAATTCGACCTGTGGAGAGAAAACTGGCAAAACCATCCAGCATTTTCAACACCACCGTCATTGCTTCGTGCTGATGTTGGCCTGAGCAATCCGCCTAAGTCGATCGCTATCTTACTTCCTTTCTCGGGCGAATATCTCGAAGCAAGTCAAACTCTGCTCAACGGCTTCATGACTGCTTACTACAAGCTTTTGACCGAAACTGGAGACGGTCCTGACCTGCAAATATATGACACATCCCAGAGGCGATTGCAGGATATCTACAACGAGGCGGTGTCAAATGGCGCCCAAATGATCATTGGTCCCCTCAGGAGCGCGGGTGTGAGAACTCTTATTGGACTTGACAAATTGCCAGTTCCCACCATCAGTCTAAACAGAATTAAAACAACAAACTTGAGTGGACCAGAAAACTTATTTCAATTCGGATTTTCTCCACTCGATGAGATGGATCAGATTGCTCAGAGGGCTTTGCATCTAAATATGCGCAGAGTTTTATTAATCGTGCCCGAGACTGGATGGGGTGTTAGAGCAAGTGAGCATTTTGAAAGTCTTTGGTCTAGTCATGGCGGAAAGATTTTAAGTACTATTCATTATCCAGAAAATGTCAGCGACTTCAGTCCCATTCTAAAACCGCCTCTCCACATCGACTTAAGCGAGGCAAGAGGGACTCAACTGAGAAGATTCATCAATAGTAAGTTGATAACTCGGCAACGCAGACGTCAGGACGTAGACCTAATAGTAATGCTTGGCTATCCCGAAATTGCACGACAAATCAAACCAACTTTGGACTTCCTATATGCAGGGGACATACCCATATATGCCAGCTCCCATGTTTATGGGGGTTTGTTCCAAGAAAATTTAGACCGAGATCTTGCCGGAGTGGAATTTTGCGTTATGCCATGGACTATTAAGGGCCAATTACCTATAGAGTTACAGCCAGGTCTGGGTCTCCATCCCGCGTTACGGAATTTTTATGCGTTAGGTTATGACACATTTCTCGCATCCAGGGAGTTACTGGGTCTAAGACTAACCGGCATCCAAACACCAATATTTGGCGCAACAGGGATACTGACTCTTTCAGATGGCCATATCATAAGGCAACCAGGCTGGGCCAAATTTGACCCAAACGGTGTGTCCACAATATCTCCTGAGTACTAAGACTTTCTAATGATATAATTTGAACTACAATTTTTGAATTTATTACGCACCTTCTTAGAAAAGAGGTAGTGAGTGGACCGGATTCTTTACAAATTTTTTGAGCAAATAATCGAAAGCTCCATGATTCTCGGTGACAGTTTCTCGGATTCCATTCAAGTGGCGACACAGATCATGGCGGATGCCTTATTAACGGGCAATACTATATTTACTGCCGGTCAAGGAAGCTCATGTGGATTAGCTCAACTTCTTACTGTTAATCTCGCTTTGGGGACCAGAATAGAGCGGCCCGGTTTTCCGTCGCTAAACTTAAACCAAATGATGTATGGGATTAATAGTGATTGCAAAGCGAAAGTGCTCTTGACCCATTCAAAGTCATCAGATATCTTATTCTTGCTTAGCCGTGGCGCTAGTGATAGCAACTTAATGCAATTTATCGAAGCCGGAGTCCAAAGGGATTTAAGGATTGTACTGGTGGCTTACAAAGACGATGTCATCCTGATAGAGCACTTAACACCTCGTGACCTTTGTATTGATCTGAGCCAGTTCGATACAAGTGTACTAAGCCAACTGCACCTTCAAATTATTGACAGCCTAAGTCAACTCGTCGACCACATTATTTTGGGAGAAAATTAAGTGTCTAAAATTATTTTTTTGATAATTACACCTTTCATTTTTTTCGGCTGCACGACCATAGAGCATCTGGTGCGCGAGGAGCCCGTAGGCAAAGAAGAGGCCTCTCAAGGGATCGGAGTCGACATAACTGACTCCACGATCGCAAGGCATATCGGAGTAAACATAAAAAAAGCTGATACTGATTTAGAATATGCCAATATTAATATCAACGTTTTTAATTCCGTAGTGCTCTTGACTGGGGAGGCCCCTAATCAGAGACTGAAGACGATTGCCGGTGACACTGCACGATCCATTAAAGGCGTTCGAGTCGTGCATAATGAGTTGAAAATACGCCCTAATTCCTCTATTCCTGATAGAGGTGTGGACAGCATGATTACAGCCAAAGTAAAGATTAAACTCGCCTTGGATGAAGAGGTTGTTGCGAGCGATATTGATGTCATAACAGAGGATAATGTCGTGTATCTGATGGGTTTAGTGCCGAAAATAATGGGCGAGAAGGCTGCAAATCGAGCGCAGGAAACTGGCGGTGTTCGACGTGTTGTCAAAGTATTAGAATACACTGACTAGATAAAAAAACAAGACAAATTCAAACGATTTCTACTGCCATCGCTGTGGCCTCGCCACCTCCAATACACAAACTGGCAATGCCACGCTTTAGATTTTGTTGACGAAGGGCATGGATCAGCGTCACCAGAATACGTGCCCCGCTTGCTCCGATCGGGTGTCCCAAGGCACATGCTCCACCATTAACATTTACGACTGAGTGGTCTATCCTCAAATCATGCATTGCGGCCATTGTAACTACTGCAAAGGCCTCATTAACCTCC